>JALZNU010000031.1 GCA_030857495.1 Actinomycetota bacterium
ACAGATCCCGCCCAGACGGTCGCGGGCAGAACCCGACAGGGATGCCGTACGGTTCTCGGTGGTGAGGGGTCGGACGTCGCTCGGGGTGCTCGTGGCCGTCGCGCTCGTTGCATGCGGGGATCAGGCATCCGATGCTCCTGACCCGACGAATCCGGCGGGATCGTCGACGAACCCGGTCACGGCGCAGAGCACCACCGCACCCACGACCACGTCCCAGCCGATCCTTGCGTCGGATGCCCCACGTGCGGTCGTGGCCGAGAAGGCGCCGATCCGTCCGCTCGCCGCGGGACTCAACGACGCCGGGCTCGACCTCCTCCGAACCCAGGACGCAGAGACCAACGTGGTGCTGTCGCCGTCGAGCATCGGCCACGCGCTGCTGATGGCTCGCGGCGCTGCCGATGCGCCGACAGCAGCGGCTATCGACGAGGCGTTCGGCCTGCCTCGCCGATCGCACGAGGCGTGGAACGCCATCGACCAACGCATCGCCGCCTCGCAACGCAAGCACGTCACAGTGACGATCGCCGACCGGCTATGGCCACGGACCGGGCTGGAGCCGGACCAGGAGTGGGTCGACCTGCTCGCCAGCCACCACGGTGCCGGCGTCGAACCACTCGACCTCACCGGCGATCCGGAGGCGAGCAGGAAGCGCATCAACGCCTGGGTCGACGAGCAGACCAAGGGACTGATCCCCGAGCTGTTGCCGTCCGGTTCCATCGACCCGAGCTCGCTGCTGGTGCTGACCGACACCCTCTACTTCAAGGCGAGGTGGCAGACGACGTTCGGCAAGTACGGGCCGCTCGACAGTACGTTCACCCGCCTCGACGGGAGCACGGTGCCGGTCGAGTTGATGCAGGAGCTCGAGCTCGGCGACCGGCGGGGCGAGGGCGACGGGTTCGTCGGTGCGGAGATCCCCTACGTCGGCGACGACTACTCGATGCTGTTGGTGGTGCCCGACGAAGGTCGGTTCGCCGAGATCCGTGACGGGCTCGACCAGGCGATGCTCGACGAGATCGACGCCACGTTCACCACGGGTCCGTACGAGCTCCGGCTGCCGAAGTGGAAGACGAAGACCGCGGTCGACCTCTTCCCCTGGCTCACCGAGCTCGGCGCCGCACCCGGCGCCTACCCGGGGATCTCGGACGGTGCGTTCCTCGGGGGCGCGTACCACGCCGCCGACATCGAGGTCGACGAGTGGGGCACCGTCGCCGCAGCTGCGACCGGACTCGTGTTCGCGGAGAGTGGTCCGCCCGATCCCGAGCTCGTCGTCGCCGCCGACCAGCCGTTCCTCTACCTCATCCGCCACCGCGCCAGCGGCCTCGTCCTCTTCGCCGGCCAGGTCACCGACCCGACCGCCTGAACCCCGGCGTCGCTTCTGAGTCACGACAGACGTCGAGATTCGGCGTGACGCTGACTCGAAAGGCTGGTCGATGGGTGCCGGCGCCGGGAGAGGTCTACCGTGACCGCGATGTCGACATCGATCGCGTGGTTCCGGCGCGATCTGCGGCTCTCGGACAACCCGATGCTGCGCGCCGCAGTCGACGCCGGCGACGAGGTGGTGCCGGTGTTCGTCGTCGATCCCGCGTTCTGGGTCCCGGCGGGCCGCAACCGGCGGCACTTCCTCGCCGGATGCCTGCGATCGCTGGACGAGCGGCTCGGCGGCCGGCTCGTGGTCCACAACGGCGACGCCTCTGAGGAGATCCTCCGCCTCGCCGGCGAGGTCGGCGCGACGGAGGTGCACTGCGCCGCCGATTTCGGCGTCGCCGGCCGTCTGCGCGACGACGAGGTCGCCGCAGCACTCGAGGACGTCGGCGCCACGCTCGTGCGCACGGGATCGCCGTACGCCGTACCGCCCGACACGCTCACCACCGACAGCGGCACGCCGTTCAAGGTGTTCACCCCGTTCTCGAAGGCGTGGCGTCACCACGGGTGGGACGCACCGATTCCGGTACCGCGCTCGCTGCGCGTGCCTGGCGGCGTCGACTCCGACGGCCTGCCCGACGCGCCCGAGGTCGACGCCACGCTGCCCGAGCCGGGCGAGCGGGCGGCGAAGACGGCACTCGACCGCTTCCTCGCCGCCGACATCGACGACTACGACGACGCCCGCGACTTACCGGGCGACGACCGCACGAGCAGGCTCTCGCCGTATCTTCACTTCGGGTGCATCCACCCGCGCCAGATCCTCTCCCGCATCGACCAGCGAGTGAAAGGGCACCGGGTGTTCGCCACCGAGCTGGCGTGGCGAGACTTCTACGCCGACGTGCTGTTCCATGCACCAGAGTCGGCGTGGTCGTCGTGGAACCCGGACATGGCGGCGATGGAGGTCGACGCCGGGCAGCGTGCCGACGAGCGCTTCGACGCCTGGTGCGAGGGCCGCACAGGAGTGCCGATCGTCGATGCGGGCATGCGCCAGTTGCTCGCCGAGGGCTGGATGCACAACCGGGTGCGGATGATCACCGCGAGCTACCTCGTCAAGGATCTCCACCTCGACTGGACGAGGGGCGCGCGGCACTTCATGGAGCACCTCGTCGACGGTGATCTCGCCTCCAACAACCACGGCTGGCAATGGGTCGCCGGCACCGGGACCGACGCCGCGCCCTACTTCCGGGTGTTCAATCCGGTCACGCAGGCCAGGCGCTTCGACCCCGACGGCACGTACGTCCGGCGCTGGGTTCCCGAGCTCGAACCGTTGGCCGACCGCCACGTGCACGAGCCGTCGGCATCACCCAACGGCGTACCGCTCGGCTACTGCGGCCCGATCGTCGAGCACGCCGCCGAGCGCACCGAGGCCCTCCGCCGCTACGACGCCGTGCGAGCCTCCTCCCGCTGAGGGTTCTGAGTGACGCGGGAGCGTCAGGCGGCGTCGGCGGGGGCGGGCTCGCGTGCCATCGACGGCGGTGGGCCGCCCGTTGCGCAGTGGACGCACTCGGCGGACTCGGCAGTGGCGGACGTGTCGGTCAGGTCGGGGCGGCGCACCGTCGCCCACGACACGACCGCGGCGAGCGCGGCCATCCCTGCCGCCGCCCACATCGCCGTGTGGAAGCCGTCCGTCAGTTGTTCGCCGCCGATCGCCTCGCCGGGAACGAAACCGGCGATCACCGGAACCGCCGCCACGGCGAGCAGCTGCCCGGTCCTGGCGACAGCGTTGTTGACACCCGACGCGACACCGGCGTGATGATCGTCGACGGCGGCCAGCGCCGTCGCGGTGAGCGGGGCCACGGTGAGCGTGAGGCCGAGACCGAACACGAGGACCGGAGGGAGGATGCCAGTCGCGTACCGGGTGCCGGGTTCGATCGTGGTCATCCACGCCATCCCGGCGGCAACGAGCAGAGGCCCCACCGTCATCGGGATGCGCGGACCGATGCGCGTCCCGAGCCTGCCGGCCGGTGCCGAGAGGGCGAGCATCAACACCGTGATCGGGATCGTCGCCGCGCCCGCACGGAGTGGCGAGTAGCCGAGCGGGCCCTGCAGCACGAGCCCGAGGAGGAAGAACACCACGCCCATCGCGCCGTACAAGAGCACCGTGACGACGTTGGTGCCGGCGAACGTGCGCGAGGCGAAGATGCCCAGCGGGAGCAACGGGTCGCGCAACCTCGACTCGGCGACGACGAACGCGCCCCCCAGCAGGATGCCGACGACTACCACCGGCCACCGTCGCTCGGTGAGTCCCCACGTCAGCCCGGCGAGCGCGAGCGCGCCGAGGGTCGTGCCGATGAGGTCGAGGTGCGAGCCGGCGTCGGGATCGACGGTCTCGGGAACATGGCGCCGGCCGATGACCACCACGGCTGCGCCGAGCGGCACGTTGAGCAGGAAGATCCAGCGCCACGTCGCGGCGTCGACCAACCAACCACCGACGAACGGCCCCACGGCTGCGGCGACCCCGCCGAGACCCGACCACAGCCCGATCGCCGCTGCGCGATCGTCGCGGCGGAACGAGGCCTGCAGGATCGACAGGCTCCCCGGCGTCATCAGCGCCCCGCCGATTCCCTGTGCCACCCTCGCGAGCACGAGCAGCACCGCCGTGGGCGCGATCGCGCACAGCAGCGACGCGATCGTGAACCAGGTCGCCCCGACGAGGAACACCCGGCGCCGTCCGAGGTGGTCACCCAGCGCGCCGCCGAGCAGGATCAGCGCCGCCAGCGACAACGTGTACCCGTTGAGGATCCAGCTGAGGTCGGTGAACGAGGCGTCGAGATCGTCGCCGATCCGAGGCAGCGCGAGGTTGACGACGGTGCCGTCGAGCATCGCCATGCCCGATGCGAGCACCGTGGTGGCGACGACCCAGCGCCCCGCAGGTGACGACAGCGTCAGTGGTGAGGACTCGACGACGCTGGTCGACATCGACGCTTCACGTCGCGGTGGCCGACACCGAGTCGACGAGCGCTCTCGCCGACTCCCGCAGCGCATCCGTCGACTCGCTCGGCGGCAGGTCGGCACTTGCTCGCTCGGCGGCCTCGACGTACCTGCGCGCGGTCGACACGGCGCCTTCGATTCCCTCGTTGCGGCGAACGATGTCGAGCGTCGCCATCCGTTCGTCGTCGCCCAGTGGCTTGCCGAGCATGGCTGCCAGCTCCGTCGCCGCAGGCAGACCGCTGGCGAGCGTGCGGATGACGGGCAGTGTGTAGACCCCCTCGACGAGGTCGTGGCCCGCCGGCTTGCCGAGCTGCTCCTCCGTGGCGGTCAGATCGAGGATGTCGTCGACGATCTGGAACACCATGCCGTAGTTGGCACCGAGCTCGGTGAGCGCTTCGACCACGTGACGTTCGCAACCGGCGACGATGCCGCCGATGCGAGCCGCCGTGCCGTAGAGCGCCGCCGTCTTGCCCTGGATCGAGCGCAGGTAGCTCTCCTCGTCTCGACCCGGATCATACGTGTGCCGCAGCTCTTCGATCTGTCCCTCGCACAGCCATCCGATCGTGCGGGCCAGCAACGCCGCAACCTCGGTGCCGAGCGAGGCGGCGATCTCCGAGGCGCGGGCGAGGAGGAAGTCGCCGGCGAGGATGGCCTGCAGGTTGCCCCACTTGGCGTTGACGGTCTCGACCCCGCGACGCAGCGGCGAGTCGTCCATCACGTCGTCGTGGTAGAGCGATCCGAGGTGCACGAGCTCGCACGCGACCCCGCCCTGGACGGCGGCGTCGCCCGCCTCTCCCCCTCCCACGCGCGCCGCAGCGAGCGTCATCACGGGTCGCAGCCGCTTGCCGCCGGCAACGAGCAGATGCGAGGCGAGCTCGGTTAGGTGGGGGTCGGTCGTGATGACGGCAGCCTGCATGGCCGCCTCGACGCGCTCTCGGTCGGCGTCCATCGACGACAGCGAGAACAGCGGGGACGTCGCCGGGACCGCAGACACGACCGTCAGGTTACGCGGCACGTCGATCGATCAGCGCACGACGGACTGGTCGGGCGGGGCTTGGTCACCCTCCGCGACCCGTCCACCTCGGCGCTGACGGAACCGCCCTGGGCTGTCCCACGGGCCCGGTCTGCCGCTCGACTCCGGGAGGGAGGCGACGAGGCGTTCCAGCTTGCCGGGATGCACGACAGCGTGGATCCTGTGCACCAGACCGCCCTTGGCCTCGACCACGAGGGCTACCCATTGCCCGCTGCCGTAGATGACGAACGACGGGGTCCCGTTGAGCTCGATCGGGACGACGGCGATCTCGTCGGCGATGCGTTGACCGAGGTTGAGGAGGTACCTCGCCACCCGCACCCGGCCGGTGACCGGGCGCATCGACGCGTACACGACGCCGCCGCCGTCGCTGGTGACGGCGATGTCCTCTGCGAGGCAGGCGACGAGCTGGTCGACATCGCCCGACGTGCCGGCGACGAGGAACTGCTCGGCGATGCGATGCGCCTCGGCGCGATCCGCCTCGGTCCTCGGCTCCGGTGCGGTCACGTGCCGGCGCGCCCGGTGCAGCGCCTGGCGGCTGGAGTCCTCGCTGCGGTCGAGCATCGCGGCGATGTCGCGATGCCCGTAGTCGAGCACGTCGTGCAACACGAAGACCGCCCGCTCCAGCGGCGTCAGTCGCTCGAGCAGCAGAAGGAACCCCATCGCCAGCGTCTCGGGGCGCTCGAGGGCGTCGCCGGGATCGTCACCGGTGGCGACGGGCTCTGGGAGCCAGACACCGGTGTATTGCTCTCGCCGGATCCGCGCCGACCGAAGCACGTCGAGCGCCCGGCGCGTCGTCGCCGTCACGAGCCACGACTCGGGAGCGCGGACCGAGCTCCTGTCAGCTGCGGTCCACCGTTCGGCGACGTCGCCGACGACGTCCTCTGCCTCGACGACGCTGCCGAGCATCCGGTAGGCGATCCCGAACAGCTTCGGGCGAGCAGCGACGAACGCCGCCGCTCCGTCCCTGTCCTGGTCGCCGTCGCCGCCGCCGTCGCCGCCGTCACCCGCTGCCAGGCCGTCGGTCATCTGCTCAGCACCGCAGGACGCCTGACCCCGGAGTGCAACCGCGCTGCCGCCGCAGCGCCGGAGCAGATCGCCGCGTCGCCGATCATGCCGTTCGGTCCGATCCAGTCGCCGGCGAGCATCAGCCCATCAACTCCAAGCGCATCGACGGTGGGGCGACCGGTCGTCCCATCGGTG
This sequence comes from Actinomycetota bacterium, assembly GCA_030857495.1. Classification (GTDB taxonomy): domain Bacteria; phylum Actinomycetota; class Acidimicrobiia; order Acidimicrobiales; family Ilumatobacteraceae; genus JACDHN01. The sequence goes on from JALZNU010000031.1 coordinate 6,584, forward strand.
TCGAGCCTGGCGTGGTCGCCCGACACGAGCGAGCGTGGCACATAGCGAGCGTTGACGACGTGGTCGCGCCACGCCGGCTGGGCGACGTCGAGCATCGACTCGAGCTCGGCACGGTGGTCGCCACCCTCCTCGCTGGGTCTGAGGTACTTGCCGACGTGGATCACGGCGCCACCCGGTGGTGCGACGGCGGCGACGTCGGACTGCACCGTGAGGTAGAGCGGCATGTCGATCCCGAGCACGTTGGGGAAGCGCGGCGCCGGCAAGGGGCGCAGCGCGACGTCGAGGTGCGCCATCCGCACGGGGACGGTCTCCGCCACGGTGGCCGCGAACCGATCGGTGCCGCGGCCGTCCATGAGGGCCAGTGCCCTCGCAGGGTCGGTCACGGCGATCACGACTGCATCGGTCTCGATCGTGCCGCCGCCGACGACGTGGACGGCGCGAACCCGGTCGTCGTGCTCGATCGTGCTGGCGCGCACGCCGGTGACGATCTCACCCCCGCTGGCGACGACGAGGTCGGCGAGCTGATCGACGAGGCGTGACCATCCGCCGTCGAGGTACAGCACGCCGCGCATCGCCGCCCGCAGCTGGCGGGCCGCAGCACCTGCATCGAGTCGGTCGAGATCGGCGCTGTAGGTCGCCGTGCGCAAGACCGAGGCGGCAACGGCTCGTGCACCGGGGTCGTCGAGGGTCGACTCGATCCACGACGAGGCCGGGTGGCCCGCCAGCGCGCCAGCGCGCCCAGCACCCAGGCCCCCAAGCAGTGCGGCGAGACGCGCCCGCTGGTGGACGCCACGGCGCACGAGCCGCGTCCACGACACCACCTCGCCGCCGACGTAGGCACCGGCGCGCAGCAGTCGCGGTTGGCGGCCGGCGAGTTCGACGCCGAGGTCGCGCAGCACACGGGCGCCTCCTGCGGCGCGGTACAGGGCGTGGGGGCCGAGGTTGAGGTCGTAGCCGTCGACGTGACGTGAACGGGCGCGCCCGCCGAGGTGCTCGGCGCCCTCCAGCACGGTGACGCGGCGCCCGGAGCGAGCGAGCGAGGCGGCGGCGCTGAGCCCTGCGAGGCCTCCGCCGATGACGATCGTGTCTGCGCTTCTCATGTCCACCAGACGATCCACCCTCGCGAAACGTGACGCCACCGCCGTTCTGGGAGTCAGATATCCAGGCATGCGCCGAACATCTACGTCCGATTCGCCGTGCTGCCGAGCTCGTTCGCGGTCACGTCGGCACTTCCTCGAACAGGTCGTCGATCGTTCCGCTGGATGACATCTCGATGTAAGCGGCAGTCACCGGATCGGTGAAGGCGGGGAGACGGTCGATCATGTCATCCACCATCCACCATTCACTCATCTCGCCGCCGTCCTTCACGACGGCGACGACGAGGCCAGCGAGATCGGCGCAGTAGGTCATCGGCGGCAGCGCTGCATCCTGTCGATCGCCTCGGTAGGCGCTGTTCACAAAGAGCATCGTCTTGAGCGCCTCCGGGACGGATAGTTCTCGCGGGACCGGCGTGCCGCCGTCCGCCGTCTCCCCGTAGATCATGTCGCGGCGCGAGGAGAACCGAAGGGCCGACGAGCCCGCAACCAGCTCGGTAGAGTGATCTTCTGTCGTCCACATGACTGTGTGAAAGGACGTCCATGTTCGAACGCTTCACCGATCGGGCCCGCCGGGTCGTCGTCCTCGCTCAGGAAGAGGCGCGCCTGCTCAACCACTCCTACATCGGAACAGAGCACATCCTGCTCGGTCTGATCCACGAGGGCGAGGGCATCGCCGCCAAGGCCTTGGAAAGTCTCGGCATCTCGCTCGAGGCCGTGCGCAACCAAGTCGAGGAGATCATCGGCCAGGGCGGCTCGTCGCCGTCGGGTCACATCCCCTTCACACCACGCGCCAAGAAGGTGCTCGAGCTCTCACTGCGCGAGGCACTCCAGCTCGGCCACAACTACATCGGCACCGAGCACATCCTCCTCGGCCTCATCCGTGAGGGCGAGGGCGTCGCCGCCCAGGTGCTCGTCAAGCTCGGCGCCGATCTCAGCCGCGTCCGCCAGCAGGTGATCCAGCTCCTCTCGGGTTACCAGGGCCCCACCGGTCAGACCGAGGGCGCCCCGTCGGCAGGCGCCGGCGTCGGCCCTGGCGGCGGCGGCAAGGACGAGCCCGGGTCCGAGAAGGGCGGCAGCCAGATCCTCGACCAGTTCGGGAGCAACCTGACGCAGATGGCCTACGAGCACAAGCTCGATCCCGTCATCGGCCGCACCCGCGAGCTCGAGCGCGTGATGCAGATCCTCTCGCGCCGCACCAAGAACAACCCCGTGCTCATCGGCGAACCCGGTGTCGGCAAGACGGCCATCGTCGCCGGTCTGGCGCAGATGATCGTCAACAACGACGTGCCCGACACGCTCCACGGCAAGCAGCTCTACACGCTCGACCTCGGCGCGCTGGTTGCCGGCAGCCGCTACCGCGGCGACTTCGAGGAGCGCCTCAAGAAGGTGCTCAAGGAGATCAAGTCGCGCGGCGACATCCTGCTGTTCATCGACGAGATCCACACGCTCGTTGGTGCCGGCGCCGCGGAGGGCGCCATCGACGCGGCGTCGATCCTGAAGCCGATGCTCGCCCGCGGCGAGCTGCAGACCATTGGCGCCACCACGCTCGACGAGTACCGCAAGTACGTCGAGAAGGACGCCGCGCTCGAGCGCCGTTTCCAGCCGGTGCGGGTTGAGGAGCCGACGCTCGCCCACACGATCGAGATCCTGAAGGGCCTGCGCGACCAGTACGAGTCGCACCACAAGGTGACCATCACCGACCAGGCACTCGTCGCTGCGGCCAACCTCGCCGACCGCTACATCTCCGACCGTCACCTCCCCGACAAGGCGATCGACCTGATCGACGAGGCCGGCAGCCGCCTGCGCATCAAGCGCATGGCCACGCCACCCGACCTGCGCGAGGTCGAGCAGAAGCTCACCGAGGTGCAGGAGGCGAAGAAGGCCGCCGTCGAGGAGCAGCAGTTCGAAGAAGCCGGTCGCCTGCGCGACCAGGAGAAGGCGTTGCTCGAGGAGAAGGCGTCGAAGGAGGCAGACGTTCGCGCAGAAGGCGTCGACCTGTTCGACGAGGTCGACGAAGAAGCGGTCGCCGAGGTGCTCAGCATCTGGACCGGCATCCCGGTCTACAAACTCACCGAGGAGGAGACCGAGAAGCTCCTCAACATGGAAGCCGAGCTGCACAAGCGGATCATCGGACAGGACAACGCGCTCGGCGCGGTGTCGCAGTCGATCCGGCGCACCCGGGCGGGTCTCAAGGATCCCAAGCGCCCGAGCGGCTCGTTCATCTTCCTCGGACCCACCGGCACCGGCAAGACCGAGCTCGCCAAGACGCTCGCCGACTTCCTGTTCGGCGACGACAAGGCGCTCATCACGCTCGACATGTCCGAGTACATGGAGAAGCACACGGTGAGCCGCCTCGTCGGCTCGCCCCCCGGCTACGTCGGCTACGAGGAGGGCGGCCAGCTCACCGAGGCCGTGCGCCGCAAGCCGTTCTCCGTCGTGCTCTTCGACGAGATCGAGAAGGCACACCCCGACGTGTTCAACACGCTGTTGCAGATCCTCGAAGAGGGTCGGCTCACCGACAGCCAGGGCCGCACCGTCGACTTCCGCAACACCGTGCTCATCATGACGTCGAACCTCGGCACGAAGGACCTTCGCAAGGCGAACGTCGGCTTCACCACCGCCGACTCGGCGATGAGCTACGAGCGGATGAAGGAGCGGGTCAACGACGCCCTGAAGGACCACTTCCGTCCGGAGTTCCTCAACCGCATCGACGAGGTCATCGTCTTCCACGAACACGATCGCAGCGCCGTCGTCCAGATGGTCGACATGATGTCGAAGCGGCTCGTCGGCCAGCTCGAGGGTCAGGGGCTCGGCATCGAGCTCACTCAGACCGCCAAGGAGC
>JALZNU010000002.1 GCA_030857495.1 Actinomycetota bacterium
ACCGCGCCGATCACGGTGACACCGACACCTGGAACCTGATCTGTCTCTGCCCTGCCCACCACCGCATGCACCACCGCAACCAGCTCGGCATCACCGGCAACGCCGACCTCCCACCCGGCACCCCAGGTGCCGTCGTGTTCACCGACGCACACGGGCGAAGTATCGAGCCCGGCGCGGCACCCACCACGCCAGGCGGCCCACCACCATCACCGACCGGACGATACGAACACCCATTGGGTGAACGCCTCGACCACTGGGCCGTCCACTTCAACCCACCCCGACCAACACCGGCAAACGCGAACTGAACGGGCTTCAATCCATCACAATGGGGCGATGGACGACGAGCTCGACCGCCGACATCCCGAACGCGTGCAGCTCAGGAACGTGCGCACGCTCGAGGACTTCCAGGCGATGTGGAGCACGCTCGAGCAGCTGTGGTCCGGCGCGGTCGAGCGAGCCCGCCGGCTTCCGGAGTCCGCCCGTCAGGAGCGCGTCGACGGCGAGTGGTCGTTCGTCGAGACGATGCGCCACATGGTGTTCGCCACCGACGCGTGGGTGAGTCGCACGGTGCTCGACGACGCAATGCCGTACCACCCACTCGGCTGCGCTCACAGCGATTTCCCTGCCACCGATTCGATCGCGATCGGCCTCGACGTCGATGCCCGCCCGTCGTTCGACGAGGTGATGGCGGTCCGGGCCGAACACATGACGGTCGTGCGCAGTGCGCTCGACGGCCTGAACGACGACGACCTCGATCGGCGGTGCACACGTGCTCCGACGCCCGACTTCGCCGACGAGCGGCCCACCGTCAAGGAGTGCCTGGAAACCGTGATGACCGAGGAGTGCGAGCACTACAGGTACGCAACGCGCGACCTTGCCGCGCTCGAAGCCCGAACCTGACCGAGTCTGGAATATACCCTCGGGGGGTATAGTTGTATGGCGTGAGGAGGTTCCGATGAACCACGCACACGACCAGCACGACCAGCACGCCGGTCACGACCCCGAGATGTTCCGCCGCCGCTTCTGGCTGAGCCTCGCCCTCACCATCCCGCTCGTGGTGACGAGCGAGATGGTCATGGGCTGGTTCGACTACGAGCTCGATCTCCCGTTGATGCCGTGGTACGGACCCGTGCTCGGCTCCATCGTGTTCTGGTGGGGCGGGTGGCCGTTCCTCACCGGCGGTATCGCCGAGATCCGGCAGCGCCAGCCGGGCATGATGCTGCTGATCTCGATGGCGATCATCGTCGCCTACGCGGCCTCGATGGCCACAAGCCTCGATCGCCTCGAGCTCGAGTTCTGGTGGGAGCTGGCGGCCCTCGTCACGATCATGCTCCTAGGGCATTGGCAGGAGATGAAGGCGATCGGCAGCGCCCGCAACGCCCTCTCGGCACTGGCTGCGCTGCTGCCCGACGAGGCGGACCTCGTCGACGGCGACTCGACGCGTCCGACCCCTGTCGACGACTTGGAGGTGGGTGACATCGTGCTCGTGCGGCCCGGCGGCCGCGTGCCCGTCGACGGCACGATCGTCGACGGCAACGCCGAGCTGGACGAGTCGATGATCACCGGCGAATCGCGGCCGGTCGCCCGGGCAACGGGCGACAGGGTCGTGGCCGGCACGGTCTCCACGGACAGTTCGATCCGTGTTCGCGTCGACGCCATCGGCGACAACACCACGCTTGCCGGCATCCAACGCCTCGTCGCCGACGCCCAGGCGAGCCAGAGCCGCGCCCAGGTGCTGGCCGACCGCTTCGCCGCCTTGCTGTTCTACGTCGCCGTCACAGCGGGCGTCGTCACGTTCGTCGCCTGGTGGTCGCTCGGCGACCTCGACGAGGCCATCGTGCGCACCGTCACCGTGCTGGTGATCGCCTGCCCCCACGCACTCGGCCTCGCGATCCCGCTCGTGATCGCCCTGTCGACGGCGATCTCGGCTCGCGCCGGCATCCTCGTCAAGGATCGACTTGCGCTCGAGCGGATGCGATCGATCGACACCGTCCTGTTCGACAAGACCGGCACGCTCACGAAGGGGGCGCACACGGTCACCGGAACGGCCGGCGCCAACGGCTTCGACGCGGCCACCGTGCTGCGCACCGCAGCAGCCGTGGAGGCCGACAGCGAACACCCGCTCGCCCGCGCGATCGTCACGGCCGCTCGTCGTGACGGTGAGATCCCCCACGCCACCGGATTCCGCGCGCTCACCGGCCGTGGCGTCACCGCCGACGTCGCGGGTACGACCTACTCGGTCGGTGGTCCTGCGTTGCTGAGAGAGCGCGCACTCGAAGTTCCCGCTGCGCTCGCAAGTGACGTCGACGCTTGGCAGTCGCGGGGTTCTGCCGTGCTGTACCTCGGAACCGACGAGGGGATCGTCGGCGCGCTGGCGCTCGAGGACGAGATCCGTCCCGAGGCCCGCAGCGCCGTCGCCGACCTGCGGGCGATGGGTGTCGACGTGGCGATGATCACGGGTGATGCCCAGCAGGTAGCGGACGCAGTCGGCCGCGACCTCGACATCCGCAACGTGTTCGCCGAAGTGCTGCCCGAGGACAAGGACCAGGCTGTCATCGCCATCCAGCGACGGGGCATGACCGTCGCAATGGTCGGCGACGGTGTCAACGACGCGCCCGCGCTCGCGCGCGCAGACGTCGGGCTGGCGATCGGTGCAGGCACCGACGTCGCCATCGAGTCGGCGGGTGTCGTGCTCGCGTCGAGCGACCCGCGGGGTGTCGCCAGCGTCATCCGGCTCTCGCGCGCCAGCTACCGCAAGATGGTTCAGAACCTCACGTGGGCGGCTGGCTACAACCTGCTTGCCATTCCACTCGCTGCCGGCGTGTTCGCGTGGGCCGGGTTCACCCTGTCCCCCGCCGTCGGCGCGATCCTGATGAGCCTCTCGACGATCGTCGTTGCCCTCAACGCACAACTGCTGCGCCGCACCGAGCTGCGACCGGCCGCGATGGACGAGTGAGGCCGAGCCCGGCAGCGTTCACCGGCTAGGACGCTGGGCGGTAGGTACTGATCTGCACGCCCGTGCCGGCCGTGGCCGTCGTGACCAGCTCCATCGGACGGGCCGTGCCGTCGTCGGCAAAGATCCGCTTCCCGCCACCGAGCAGGATCGGCTCGATCATCAGGTTCAGCTCGTCGACCAGCCCTTCGGCGAGAAGTGTCTGCACGAGACTGACGCTGCCCATGACCGCCAGATCGCCGCCCTTCCGATCGCGCAGCCCAGCAATGTCGCCGACGGCGTCGTCTGGCGAAAGCAGGGCCGTGTTGTTCCACGTCAGGTCGCCGGGTCCGAGCGTGCGTGATGCCACGTACTTGGGGATCTCGTTCATCCGGTCGGCGAACGGATCGCCGCCACGCTCTGGCCACGCCGACGCCATCACCTGCCAGGTACGTCGGCCGAACAGCAGCGCCTCGGCCCTGCCGAGGCTCTCGTCGATGAACCCACCCATCACGTCCGGGTCGAAGTACGGCATCGACCACCCGCCGTGGGCGAAGCCGCCATCGGTGTCCTCCTTTGCGCCACCAGGTGCTTGCACCACACCGTCAAGGCTCATGAACTCGTTGACCACGACTCGCATCGCTCGCTCCTCTGTGTCAGGGTTTCCGCTCGTTTCGACGGTACGCCCGTCGCAAACTCATCGCGAGGACGAGCGGCGAGGCTTGACGGCTCGCACGATGGCGTTGGAGAGCCCTCCGCCGAGCGGGTCGGTGAGCTCGATCGACACGCTGGCGAGTCCCGCTCGTCGCAGCGCCTCGTCGTACTCGTCGACGCCGATCGCGGCGGCGCCACAGTCGACATCACAGCCCGTGCCGTCGTCGGGCTCGGCGCGCACGATGTCGCTGATTCCGACTCGCCCACCGGGGCGCAGCACACGAGCGATCTCGGCGAACGCAGCGTCCTTGTCGTTCGACAGCACGAGCACGCAGTTGGAGATGACGACATCGACCGCGGCGTCGTCGAGCGGGAGCGCCTCGATCATCCCGTGCAGGAACTCGACGTTGGTGACGCCCGCCGCGGCGGCGTTGCGGCGGGCGAGGTTCACCATCTCCGGCGTCGCGTCGACGCCGTACGCGAACCCCGTGTCGCTCACCCGGCGGGCGGACAACAGGACGTCGATGCCGCCGCCCGACCCGAGGTCGAGCACGGTCTCGCCGGGGTGGAGCTCGGCAACGGCGGTCGGGTTGCCGCACCCGAGGCTGACTCGCACGGCCGCAGATGGCAGGTCGGCAAGTGCGTCGGGATCGTCGTACTGGCCGACCCCGAACGGCGAGCCGGCCGCTTCGGAGACCCATGAGTCGTCGTCGGAGACACGGCGGGCGGCTTCGGCGTACCGCTGGAGCGCAGGCTCGACCATCAGCAGCCCTCGCCCGGCGCGCAGGCGCCGGCAGCGGCCGGCTCGTCCCACGGAACCGTGAGCGGCAGGCGACCCATGATGAGCTCGGCGGCCGAGGGGAAGCAGGCGAGGCAGCGGTCGTTGATCCGCCACCAGCTCGCCGTGCCGACGCGCTCGACGTGCACGAAGCACGTCTCGCCGAGGATCGACAGGTGGTGCGACACCGTCGACTGTCCGACGTCGAGGACGTCGACGATCTCTCCGACGTTCATCGGGCGGGCCTCCGTGGCGAGCAGGTGGAGGATCAGGATCCGTGTCGGATCCCCGAGCGCCCGAAACCAGCCGGCCCACGTTGTCGCATCGTCGCGAGTCACGTTTCGAGACTCGGTACGGGTCATGCTGCGAGTCGTATCCATCGATCATTGACGATAGTCGATGAATGCTGCTATCGTCAACACTCATGCACATCGACATCGGTCGATCGAACACGGAGACCCCACCATGAGACTGCAACTGGCGCTCAACGTCGCCGACCTCGACGAGGCCGTCGACTTCTACACCCGCATGTTCGGTGTCGGTCCGGCCAAGACGAAGCCGGGCTACGCCAACTTCGCCATCGACCAGCCGCCGCTGAAGCTCGTGCTGTTCGAGGGCGATGGGACACCGGGTTCGATCAACCATCTCGGCGTCGAGACGGACTCGACGGCGGAAGTGACGGCCGCCGAGTCGCGACTCGCGGAATCCGGACTCGACACGACGGGCGTCGACGACACGGTGTGCTGCTACGCCGAGAAGACCGAGACGTGGGTGAGCGGTCCCGACGGCACGCGCTGGGAGTGGTACGTGAAGCACGGCGACGCCGAGCAGGCGGACAACGAGATCCTCGCCGGCCGCGCCGCAACGGGCGCAACCTGCTGCGCCTCCTGACGCTCGTCGGCGTACTCCGTCATGAAGCTCGATGAGGCGCCGGAGGTCGGTACCGGCGAGGTCGCCGCAGGCCTTCCACGCCGGCTCGTCGCCGAGGCGCTCGGGACCGGCCTGCTCATCGTTGCGGTGATCGGATCGGGGATCATGGCGTCGCGCCTGTCACCCGACGACGTCGGGCTGCAGCTCCTCGAGAACGCTGCCGCGACTGCCGCCGCGCTCATCGGCTTGATCCTCGTGTTCGGGCCGATCTCGGGCGGGCACCTCAACCCGGTCGTCACTATCGTTGATCGCGCGTTCGGCACGATCGGCACCCGCGACGGCGTCCTCTACGTCGTCGCACAGCTCGCCGGGGGCTGCCTCGGCGCGGTCGTCGCCAACGTCATGTTCGAGCTGCCCGCCGTCGAGTGGTCCACGACGCAGCGCTCGTCGGGCGCGCTGTGGCTCTCAGAGGTCGTCGCCACCGTCGGCCTACTGCTCGTCATCCATGGCTGCGTTCGCACCGGCAGGGCCGATGTCGTCGCCTTCGCCGTCGGGTTGTGGATCGGCGGTGCGTACTGGTTCACGTCGTCGACCAGCTTCGCCAACCCCGCCGTGACCGTTGCTCGCACCCTCTCCGACTCGTTCGCCGGCATCCGACCGTCCTCGGCACCGATGTACGTCGTCATGCAGCTCATCGGTGGTGCGATCGCCTTCTTGCTCGTGCGGTTCTTGTACCCGACCGTGTCGCCGTCGGGCACCCGGGAGAACGACGAGCTGGCTGGCCCTGCCTGACGCGAGGCCTCGGTTCGTTCACCGGGCTGCGGTCAGCCCTTGGCAACTTGCCGACGACGGCGCTTGCCCTCGTGCATCGCCGCGACTCGGGCAACCGGGATCTCGCGGCCCTCGGCCACGAGATCGGCGGGGAGCGTCTGCGCCGCGGGCATCTCGTCGTCCCACGGGTGGCGTCCGTCGAGCAGCGACGGCACATTCGTGATCGTGAAGTCGGCGGTCCGCACGTCATCCAGCTCCTCCCAGCTCACCGGATACGACACCGTCACGCCGGGCCGCGCTCGCGGGCTGTAGGCGGCCACCATGGTGGCGCCTCCGGTGCGTGTGGCGTCGACGAACACCTTGCCGCCGCGATCCGCCTTCAAGAACGCCGTGGTGGCCACGTCGGGGTCGAGCAGCTCCGCTCGTCGGGCGATCGCTCGGGTCGCCGCGGAGGTCTCCTCGGCGTCGACCCCGTCAGCCAGCGGGACGAACACGTGCACGCCCTTGGCGCCGCTGGTCTTGACGGCGCCGCTGAGCCCGACATCGTCGAGCGCGCCACGCACCAGCCGAGCGGCGGCAACTGCGGCTGCGAAGCCGTCGCCGGTGGGCGGGTCGAGGTCGAGCACCATGTGGGTCGGATGGTCGAGCCGGCCGGCCAAGCCGAGCGTGGCGTGGTACTCGACGGCGCGCTGGTTGGCGAACCACAGCAGCGTCCGATGGTCGTTGCAGAGCGCGTAGCTGACGTCGCGGTGTGAAGCCTCGGCCCACATCGTGACCCGCTCGACCCAGTCGGGCGTGTACTTCGGCAGGTTCTTCTGCATGAACGGCCGCTGCTTGCCCGTACTGCGGATCACCGACAGCGGGCGGTCGCGCAGCACGGGCACTAGGCGGTCGTGCACGGCGTCGAGGTAGTCCACCAATGCCCGCTTGTCGACCCCGGCGCCGTCGAACAGCGGCTGATCGAGGCTGGAGAACTCGATGCCGAGGCGTGACTCGCTCACCGCGCCAGGGTACGCCGGCTGCGCTCGGCGCCTGCCTACCGTCCCGGCAGGGCCTCGCACGTCGCGACTGGGAGCGTCATGGTCGATCCCGTTCTGTCAGTCAAAATCGGCCTGGCGGAGCACAACTTCCATGACAGAACGAACGTCACCAGGCGATCTCCAGGAACCCGTTCGTGACGCAGAGCCCGACGGCGTTGACCGCAAGCAACGACAGCAGGATCAGCGACACGACGAGCGCCGGCCCACGCCCACACCGGTGACCTGCCGGCGTGGGCATGTACCACGCCGGCAGCAGCCCGAGCCCACCCTCACCGGCGCCGAACGGCACGGCGTCGTCGTCGACGGGCGCATCCGGGTCGGCAGCCAGCGCCAACGCCGTGAGCTCGGCGTCGCTGATGGGCGGTTCAGGGGCGTTGGTCTCCACGTCACGACCGTATCCCGACGAGCACGACGGCGCCGGTCGGCGCAACTTCGTGTTCGCGGCGTGATGTCCGCAGTGCGGGGCGCTGGAGGACAAGACCGTGCTCGCCGGGTTGCCCGCCTTAGCCGGGATCACGACGGTGCGGTTCGCCATCGCCCGCATGTCTGGCTCGCTGGCCCACTGGCAGGAGTTGCTCGCCTGATCGCGATGAACTTCACTTAGGCACGTGGGGCACAATGGGGTATGCGGCGGCATCTCATCGTGGGCATGATGGCGTTCGCGCTCGCCGCCGGCACATCGGCGTGCTCCGAGAAGGCGTCCGCGCCGACATCACCCGGCGGTACGCAGCCGGGCACGCCATCCATGGCGACGGCGGCGGCATCCGCCGTACCGACCTCGTCCGCCGTACCGACCTCGGTTGCGGCGTCAACTGCCGTGTCCTCCACGGTAACGGCGCAGGCGACGCCGGCGACATCTCCGCCCTCGACATCTGTGCCGGAACCCGACACGCAGCCGACCGGTTGCGACGGACAAGCTGACGGCGGCTCGAGCGAAGCGGTGCCATGGACCGACGGCGAGTCGGTGAGCGCCACGACGTTGCAGGCGGCGGGCGACGGTCCGATGGTGCGTGCAGCCGTCTATCCGGCACCGCCTGGTGGCGGCGACCCGTGGTCACATTGGGGTCAGGGCATCGTCACTCCCGACGGGCGCTTCCTGTCCGCGGCGGGCAACCACCGCGGCGAGGAGGGCAACTCCTGGTTCTACGAGTTCGACCCGACGTCGGGCCGGCTCGTCACCATCGGAGACGTCGTGTCGCTCGCCGGCCGGCAACCCGGCGCATGGGGCTACGGCAAGGTCCACGCCCAACTCGTCGGTGGACCGTGCGGCGAGGTGTACGCCTCGACGTACTGGGGTGATCGCGACGGCCTCACCTACGGCAACGGGTACGACGGCGATCTGCTCCTGCGCCTCGAGCCGGCCGAGCGAACCACCACGGTGCTCGGCGTCCCCGTGCCCGGTCGCGGACTGCCGTCACTCGCAGGCAGCGCCGCCCGCGGTGTGCTGTACGGCGAGGCGGTCGACCCCACCACCGAACCCGACGGCGGCGACTTCTTCGCCTACGACTTGGCGAGCGGTGAGACCATCGTCGTCGACTCGTCACCGGCACACGTCGGGTTCCGTGCGATCGCCGTCGACGGTGAGGGCCGCGCGTACTTCACCATGCCCGCCGGCGCCCTGACGCGCTACGACCCGGCGACCGGCGAGCTATCGCAGCTGCCCGATCCGTTACCTGGCGAGTTCCTCCGCGCGGCGACCTCGCCGGCCCCGGACGGTACCGTGTACGGCGTCACCCAGAAGCCGGAGCACTTCATCGCCCTCCGGCCGGACGGCTCTATCGACGACCTCGGCGAGGCGCCCGGCTACATCGCCTCACTGGCGATCGAGCCAGATGGATCAGTCGTGTACGCCGTGCCCGGCGCCCACGGCGATGGCTGGGAGCAGGGCACCCCCGTGGTCGCGCTCGACACAGCCACCGGCGAGCAAAGCGTTGTCGTCGAGCTCAACGAGCTCGGCGAACAGCACCTCGGCCTGACGCTCGGCGGCACCTATGGAATCGCCCTGGACCCGGTCTCCCGCCGGCTGTTCCTCTCAATGAACGCAGCACCGAGCGAGACTCGGGACGACACGACGTTCGGCGAGGTGGTCCTCGTCGAGGTCACGCTGCCTCCCGTCGCTGAAGGTGGTTCGCAGCCGGCGAGCGACTCCCGGGTCGAAGGACTCGTCTGCTGGGAGTCGCCTGCCGCTGCCGAGCCAGCTGATCAATCGATCACCTGGCAGGACGCGACGGCGTCGGCAGGGCTCGAGTCTCGCCTCGTCGGCATGATGGGACACGCCGCCGCGTGGGGCGACCTCGACGGCGATGGACTGCCCGACCTGTTCGTCGGCACGTTCGCCGATCGACCGCCAGAGGATTACGTCGCGCGCGGCGCCTCGGGACCGAGACCTGACGTCGTACTGCGCAACAACGGCGACACGTTCACCGAAACGGCGGCGCTCGAGCCCGGGCGCACGAGCGGCGCCGTCGCTGCCGACCTCGACCTCGACGGTGACCTCGACCTCGTGGTCACCCGCAACGTCCGCGACAACCTGCCGACCGCGAGCGTCGTGCTGCGAAATGAAGGCGGCACGATCACGCCCGTCGATGACGCCGGCATCGACCCCGGTTCACCGGGCCGCTCGATCGGCGTGCTCGACGTCGACGCCGACGGCCTCCCCGATCTCGTGATCGCCGAGGACCGTTTCAACGGTGGCTCCAGCCGGCTGTACCGCAACGCCGGCGATCTCCGCTTCGAGCCACTCGGCGCAGACGCTGGTTGGCCCGACGACGTGCACGGTCTCGGTGTCGGCACCGGTGACCTCAACGGCGACGGTCTCACCGACATCGTCGTCGGTGGCTCGAACCGGGTATTCGTGGGCACCGGCTCGGGGGTGCGCGAGGTCGACGGCGCGCTGGCGCCGTGGGAAGTCTTCGGCGACGAGGACGACGTGGCCGGGGTCGACCTCGGTGACGTCGATCGCGATGGCGACCTCGACGTGGTGCTCGGGCAGCACTTCAACTCCACGATCGACGATGAGGGCGTGCCCGGGCGGGAGGTGCCCGTCCGCCTGTACCGCAACGACACCGCCGTCGACGGCGGCGACCCGGTGCTCACCGATGTGACCGAGCAGGCCGGACTGAGCGATCTGGATACCAAAGCGCCACACGTCGCGCTCGTCGACCTCGACAACGACGGCTGGCTCGACATCTTGACCTCGGCTTCGGGCGAAGAGGCGGCGCTTCCGGCGACGCTGCGGAACGAGGGCGGCGAGGAGCTTCAGTTCGCACCGGCGGGCACCAACGGCTCCGATCAGTACTGGGTGGCGGCACCCACTGCCGATGTCAATCGGGACGGCCGCCTCGACACGTTGCTCGTCGAGTTCGACCCGGCGCTGCCGACATTGCTCCTGCTCAACAGCACGGAGGCGGGCCACTGGATCGAGGTGTCGGTCAACGCCTCGCTCGGCGGTGGACCCGGTACCACCGTGTCCGTGTACCGGGCGGGGAAGCTTGGCGACCCGGGTTCGCTCCTCGGCACCGATGAGATCAGCCCGACACAGGGATACTCGGCCGGTGTCGAGATGTACGCCCACGTCGGCCTCGGCGATGAGACGTCGGTCGACGTCTTGGTGACGCCACCGGCGCCGAACGAGCCGATCCAGCTTCGCCGCGTCGCCGTCGACCGCCACCTGCGCCTACCCGACGGCTGCGGCTGACCGAGCGCGTCACGTCTGGCGTCGAGCGAGCCCTCGACGGTGCACCCCCCTTGTGGGGATCGTTACGGTGAGAGCACGCCGGTCGTCCGACCGGTGAACCCACGGACCCGCACGAGGAGTTGGTTGATGAGCATGGATCTGGTCATCGAGGTGGACAACGAGCCAGGAGCGCTCGCCGGCGTCACACGAGCCATCAGTGACGCCGGGGTCAACATCTCGGCCGCGACATGCATCGGACCGACCGATCATGCAGAACTGCACATCCTCGTGCCGCATGCCGGCGCCGCGAAGCACGTGCTCGGCCTGTCGCGCCTCGCCGTGACCCGCGAGCGCGAGGTCGTCGTCATCGAGACCCAGGACCGCCCGGGCGAGCTCGCCGACCTCGCACTGAAGATCGCAGAGGCCGGCATCGACCTCGATCTCGTCTATGTCGCCACGCGCAACCGCGTCGTGTTCGGATCGAGCGACCTCGACGGCCTCAAGCAGGCACTCGGCGTCGCCTGACGTTCAACCTTCCGGCTATTTCTTCACGACCCTCACCGACGTCGTGCCCTCAGCGGCGAGCGTGTGCTCGTCACCGAAGTAGACGACGTCGATCGTCACGGTGCCCCGCTTGCGGAACGGACCGACCTCGAACACGGCGATGCCATCCGGCGACAACGTGCCGCCACCGACGAGGTTGCCGGTGACGTATGCGCCGACCTCCCCGCCCGGCTCATAACCATCGGCGCTGATATCGACGGTCAGCGTCACCTTGCCCGACTTGACAGCCACCTCGGCCGGTGAG
This sequence comes from Actinomycetota bacterium, assembly GCA_030857495.1. Classification (GTDB taxonomy): domain Bacteria; phylum Actinomycetota; class Acidimicrobiia; order Acidimicrobiales; family Ilumatobacteraceae; genus JACDHN01. Next base: position 11,530 of record JALZNU010000002.1, read on the forward strand.
CGAGAGATCGTCATCGTCGGTGTCGCCTTCGCGACGTCGATCGTCACCGTCGTCTCGGACGGCTCGAACCCGAACCCACCGGAGTACCGCACGTCGAGCACGTGGCTGCCGATCTCGAGCGCGGTGCCGTCGATCGTGATGTTCGCCACGCCTGCCGTGACCGGGGCGCTGCCGAGTGACGTCCCGCCGTCGAAGACCTCGACCTCACCGGTCGCCGCGGCCGGTGTGACCGTGGCGACGACCTCGCCATCGGTGCCGTAGACCATGTCGTCGGCCGTCGCCGTGACGCTCGACGGTACCGGTTCGGGAGCGAAGACCGTGATCGGCACCATCGTCTCGGTGCCGGTCGTGGTGCCCGTCACCGTGAGGACTGCCTCACCGGGCGGCGTGTCCTGCGGCAGTGTCACCGTCACGGCGGCCGTGCCGTACTCGTCGAACACGGCGGTCCCGATCGTGTTGTCGACGGGGAACGTGCCGAGCGAAGTGCCGTCGAGGCTCACATCGACGTTGGCGTCCTTCAGGTCCGGCGGCGTGGAGAAGGCGAGCGAGCTGAGGTTGAAGCTGACGTCGCCGCCCTGGGGATACTCGTCGGGTGCACCGGCGGGGAACGACACCCCGACCGAGCGCTGCGTGTAGTCCACCGACACCGGCGAGTTGGCGTCCATGTAGTCGACCATCGCTTCGAGATCGGTCTGGCCCGTGTCCTGCTTGCCGGCGCCGGCGTTGAAGACGCCGAAGTTGTCGCCGCCCGAGGCGAGGAATGAGTTGACCGTAACCGAGTACGTGGCGGTGGGGTCGATGTCCCCACCGTCGAGCCACATGTCGGTGATCCTCGATCCCGCCGCAGCGTTGGGATCGTACGTGTACGTGAAACCCTCGGAGATGCCGAGGCGCAGGAACGGGCGCGAGGAGCCCGCAGGCTGCCACTGCTCTTCCAGTGCCTGCTCCACCTGGGCGCCCGTGAGGTCCATGTTGACCAGTGTGTTGGCGAACGGTTGCACGTTGGCCGCCTGCTTGAACGTCACCGTCTCGGGGTAGCCGTCGGCGACGGTGCCGACGAGGTCGGCTCGCAGGCCGCCGGGGTTCATGAACGCGATCTGGGCCGACCCCGTCGTCGCTGACGCGGTCGCCCAACGCTGCACTTCGGCGACGAGGTTGCCGAGCGTCGACTCGCCGCCGCGGTTCTCCGTCGTCCCGTTTGCGAGCCTGGCCCGGTTGAACGGACCGCCGATCTCGCCGAGCGGCTGCGCGCCGAGCACCGCTGCCTCAGCGACGGCATCGGCGACGATCTGGGCCGTCGCCGGGTCGGACGGGTAGTTGGCGGTCTGGCCGGTCTTCAGCGCGAGGATGTTCTGCTCGACGCCGAGCAGCTGGCCGGTCGTCGTGTCGACGTCGTACAGCAACTGGTTGAGGTTCGTGCCGTACTGGCCGGCCGACACCACCGGGCGGGTGGTGACGGGACGCCCCTCGTCGATCCACTGCTGCACTGGGATCGCGTGGTTGTAGGCGAGGTGAGTGTGGCCCGAGACGATGGCGTCGATGTCCTCGTCGACACCGAGGACGATCTGACCGAAGTCCGACGTCGGGTCGGTGGCCGAGGCGAGGCTGGTCGTCGTTGCGCCCTCGTGCACGAGGAGGACGACGATGTCGGCGCCGTCGGCGCGCAGCTTGTCGGCGGTCGTGTTCGCCGCAGCGACGACGCTCGTGACCTCGATGTCCTCGATGCCCGCCGGCGAGACGAGCTCGTCGAGGTGCTCGGTGACGGCACCGACGAAGCCGACCTCGACGTCGCCGAAGTCCTGGATCCACGACTCGGGCAGAGCGGGACCGCCGCCATCACGGAAGCGGACGTTGGCGCCGAGGTACTCCCACTCGGCACCGCCGTACGGGTTCGTCGTCTCGTCGTACGGCGCCATCACGCGGTTGACGAGGTCGTCATAGCCCTGGTCGAACTCGTGGTTGCCCACGGCTGAGACCTCGAGGCCCGCCTCGTTGAGAGCGTCGATCGTCGGCTTGTCCTGCGCGATGAACGACTCGAACGTGGAGGCGCCGATGAGGTCGCCGGCAGCGGCGAACACCGTGGAGGGGTTCGCCGCACGAAGCTGTTTGACGGCCCCGGCGAGCACGGCTGCGCCGGCCTCACCGTTGCCCGTGTTGTTCTGGATCCGTCCGTGGAAGTCGTTCGTGCCGAGGATCTGGATCTCTGCGGTCGTGTCCGCCGCGGGCAGGTCGAGACCGACGACCTCGGGGTTGTGGTCGGAGGCGGCGAACGGGTTGTCGCCCTGGAAGAACTGCGTGACGTTGTAGTTGAAGCGGCTGTACAAGAACGCCACCGACTCGTTGGCGTTCGTCTCCCAGATGTCGACGCCCGTCACGAGGCCGAGCGCTGCGGGGTTGGCGAGCACGTGGTCGAGCGAGCCGGAGAGGCCCGAGAAGCTGTATGACGTCTCCCCCGCCGTGGCGGACTCGAGCTTCGCGTAGCCCGCGCCTTCGAGAACCTGGATCGGGTCTTCCTTGCTGTAGGAGTTGAAGTCGCCCGTGAGAAACACTGCGTCGGTGCCACGAGCGGTCGCGAACTCCTCGGCGAACGCAGCGAGAGCCTGCGCCTGGCGGATGCGGTCGCCGTTGTAGCCGCCCTGACCGGTGTCCAGGTTGTCGCCGGAGGCACCGCTGGTGCTCTTCGACTTGAAGTGGTTGACGATCACGGCGAAGGCATCGTCGTCGGACGCTCCGCTCGCCTTGAACGCCTGAGCGAGCGGCTCGCGTGCGTTGGCGAACGCTGCGCTGCCGGTGAGCACGTCAGAGGCACCGACGAGCTCGACAGTTGCGGGATCGTAGATGAACGCGTTTCGGATCACGTCCTGCTCGGCGACCTCGGGTAGCTCGGCGGGAGGCGGCGTCGGGGCGAACGCCCAGCGCGTCCCGCCCGCTGCCGCGTTGAGCGCCGTCACGAGATCGTTCAGGGCGTCGTCACGGTCGGTCTCGGTGAGGAGCTTGACGGAGTTCTCGATCTCCTCCAGCGAGACGATGTCGGCGTCCATCGTGTTGATCGCGTTGACGATCTTCTGCTGCTGGCGCTGGAAGCTCACGGTGGTGGCGGCGCCCCGCGGCCCGTCGGGTGTGCAGTTGTTGTTGGCGATGCGGTTGCCGTCGCGATCGACGAAGTACGTGCAAGTGCCACCGTTGGCGACGAACTGCTCGCCCGTCGTGTTGAAGTAGTTGAGCACGTTGAACGTCGCCAGCTTGAGGTCGCCCCCGACATCGAGCGGTGCGAGATTCGCCGGGCGGGTGTTCTCGAACGTGGCGACGTTTGCCCCGCTGTCCGTCACCCGCTGGGTCGGCTGGAACTTCCACGCGTTGTTGCGGAACTCGAGGATGACCGGCGAGTTGAGCGTGGCCGTGGCGCCGACGCGGATCGGGTTCGACGGCGATAGCCATGGCAGCGGGATGTCCTGGTTGGGGCTGCCGTTGGTGAGGAAGTTGATGCTCGCCCCGTCGTCGAGCGCGACGGCCCGTGCCGCGTTGTCGGCGGCGACGCCGGCGACGTCGCCCGTCTGGAAGTCCTCGACGTCCGTCGGCTGGATCAGCGGCGTCGTGCCGGTGGCGAGGCCGATCTCGGCGAACGCGTTCGTGTTGAACGTGTTGGTGATTGTGAAGGTGTTGGTAGGAGCCAGCAGCTCGCCCTCGTGGTCCTCACGGGTCTCTGCCGTGGTGGGGTAGGCGGCGGCGAGCGGCGTCACGGGTGCGAGCCGCGTCGCCAGATCGACGACGTCGGCCTGGGTCTGGGCGGTGATCTCGGTGAGGCCGTTGAACTCGGACACCACGCCCGTCACCTCGACGGAGTCACCGAGGTCGAGCGTCGACTCGTCGACCCCGGGACCGAACACGAACACGCCGTCGGACGCGCCGGGTGTGGCGTCGGTGGCGCCGCCCGTGCCACCGGTCTGGATGTAGAACCCGTTGAGACCACCAGCCGGGTACTTGGCGGTGACGACCCCCGTCGTCGTCGCGATGTCATTGACGTGCGGCGAGACGTCACCCGTCCCCTGGATCTCTGCGATCGGCCCCTCGAACTCCTCCGGCGGCGGCTCGACGACACCCCCCGAGTTCTGTGGCGCCGGCGCCAACTCGGAGAAGTCGTTGGCGTTGTGGTCGGTGTCAGCGCCATTCGCAGCGCGATGTGCGGCAGTCGTGGACGTGAGCGCAACGCCCGACGTCTCGGTCTCGAATGTGGTGTTGCCGATGCCGTACCCGACCATGTCGACGAGGCCGGCGTTGCCGGCGACGTTGCCCGAGCCGGCGAAAGCAGTTGTGCCGTTGACGAGCAACGCCTGGCCGTTGCTCCCGGACATCGAGAACGCCGGAGACGCGGTTGCGTCAGGCGTGGGCAGCGCGGCACCGGTGGCACCGACGGCACTCATCTGGATGAGGTAGTGCGACCCGGCGGGGACCGTTCCACTCAGGGCGAACGGCGCTACACCGGCGGTCCCGCCCGAGCTGCGGTACTGCATCGACAGCCCCGAGAGGCTGATCGGCGCCGCAGTCGGGTTGTACAGCTCCACGTAGTCGGCATTCAACGGCGCGCCGCTGTTGCCACCTCCGCCGAACACCTCGGTGATGACGAGGCCGGTGCCGGCGGGGTTCGCCGACGCCGTGTTGGGTGCGAGTGCCAGCGAGCCGGCGATCAGCGCGAGTGCGGTGGAAGCGATCGCGGCACGAGCCGCCGGACGCAAAGAGCTACGGAACATGAGTCTCCCCTGGGCGAAATGCCGGCTTTTCCCACTTCCGGCGACGGTGCATTCTGGCACCCGCTTCACGCATGCGCGCCCACTTCGTCGGTGAAGATTGTGCGACATCGAGATGGCGTCCGGACGGCGCCGCGATCACCCCGGTTGAGCAGCGCGGGTGAGGTGCGCCTCCACCGCCGCGTGCCAGGCATCGCGGTGTGTGAGCTGTGGCGAGTGGTGGGCGCCGTCGATCACGGTCGCCGTCCCGTCTGCTACCTCCCGGGCGAGGTCGTCCGCCTGGTCGACGTACGGGTGATCGTGCTCGCCGACGATCACCGTGACCGGGCAACGCACGTCGGCGAGGCGCGCCCGCAGCGACGGCAACCCGTGGCCCAGTAGCTGGCGCCCGAGCGCCTTCAGCGCATACGGGTCGATCGCCAACTCGTCCTTGCGCGTCCGCCACTGCGGCGGTGTCGCGGCGTCCACCAGCGCCTGCTCGGGCGACTCGAGACCGCTGAGGTCGGGCAGCCCGCCTGCGGGATCGAACCCGTGGAGGAAGGCGGCGTACAGCACGCGCAGCTCCTCGTCGGTGTCGCCGAACTGCCAAGCCGACGTGTCCATCAGGATCAGCGACCGAATGAGGTCGGGTCGTTCGATCGTCGCCGCTAGCGACACCCACCCTCCCATCGAATGGCCGAGCAGGTCGACGGCACCGCCGCCGTTCGCCCCGAGGAACGCGACGAGATCGTCGGCGAGCTGTTCGAGCGAGTACCGCGACTCGTCGGCGGCATGGTGCGAGCGACCGTGCCCGCGCAGGTCGAGCGCAAGCACCGGTCGGCGGGCACGGAGGGCGTCGATGTTGAGCGCGAAGTCGTGAGCCGACCCCGTGTAGCCGTGGCACAGCACGAGCGGGCGCCCGTCGCCGTCGCCCCACCGTTCCCAGGCGATCGCCTCGCCGTCGCGATCGAACGTACGGCGCAGCTCCGTGTCGGGCGTCCAGGTCACGGTCGCCATCCGAACGCCGGCTCGCGTCGCTCGATGAAGGCCGACAAGCCCTCGTCGCGCTCGCCGCTCGTCTCCGCCAGCTGAGTCCAGCGCGCCGTCGACGCCTGATCGAGCGCGCCGCCCGACACGATCGACTCCACCATCTCCTTCGCGGCGTGCTGCGTGAGCGCCGAGCGGCGGCAGATCGCGTCCACGAGCTCGTCGACGCGGGTGTCGAGCCGGTCGCGAGGCTGCACCTCCCCGACGAGGCCCATGTGTCGCGCCGTGTGGGCGTCGACCAGCTCCGCCGTGTAGATCAACTGCTTCACGACGGTAGGCCCGAGCAGCCGTACCGCCCGGTCGAGCGCGAACCCCGGATAGACGATCCCGAGGCGCGCCGGCGTGATGCCGAAGCGCGCCGTGTCGTCGGCGATGCGCACATCGCAGGCGAGCGCGAGCTGCGCCCCGCCACCGACGCACGACCCCGAGATGGCGGCGATCGTCGGCTTCGGGAACCGGGCGAGCGCCGTCGACGCCGCCTCGTTGGCCGTCGCGTAGGCCTCAGGATCGACGCTCACGAGTCCGCTGACGTCGGCGCCGGCACAGAAGTGCTCACCCACGCCGCGCACGACGAGCACGCGGACGTCACCGTCGGCGGCCAGCTCGGCACAGGTGGCGGTGATCCCCTGCCACATCTCGTACGTCACGGCGTTGCGCTTCGTGGGTCGGTTCAGCCACAACGTCGCTGCGCTGCCGTTGCGACCGACCAGCAGCTCGTCGTCGCCGGGCGGCGGCGAGTCGCCCGTCATGTGGCTCGCTCGAAGTACCGGCGCGGGTTGCCCACCATCATCTCGTCGACCTGGTCCTGGCTCACCCCGCGCTCGAGCAGCGCCGGGAGGACGTCGTTGCTGATGTGGGTGTAGTTCCAGTTGGGTGCGATCTGCGCCACGGCCGCTTGCGCCTCGCCGGGGAAGTAATCGATGTAGCAGCTCGCGTCGTGCGACAGCACCATGCGGTCGGCGTAGCCCGCCTCGGCGAGGGCGACGATCGTGTCGATGCGATCCGCCGTCGGGTTGTAGAGGTCGAGACCGAAGCGATCCATCCCGAGCGTCGCGCCTTGGTCGGCCATCTCGCGCAGGTAGTCGAGGTCGTTGCTGTCACCGGCATGGCCGACGACCACCCTCGTCAGATCGACGCCCTCCTCCGTGAACACACCGAGTGCAAGCCGCCCCGCATGGTTGTGCGACGACGTGTGCACGGTGATCGGCACGCCCGACTCCCGGTGGGCGATCGCGCACGCCCGCAGCACGCGCTCGACACCCGGCGTGAGGCCGCCGGCGTCGATGGCGCACTTCAAGAACGCCGCCTTGACCCCCGTGTCGCCGATGCCCCGCTCGATGTCGCGCAAGAAGTCACCGGCCATCGGCTCGCTGCCGTCGTCGATCATGAGGCCGACTCCACGGTGCTCGTACTGGTGCGGCACCGAGTCATACGTGTAGATCCCGGTCGCGACGACGATGTTGATGTCGACCTGCTCGTTGATCCGCTGGATGCGGGGGATGTAGCGGCCGAGGCCCCACACGGTCGGGTCCACGATCGTCTCCACGCCGAGGTCACGAATCCCCTGCAGCTTGGCGACAGCGTCGGCGACGCGCTCGTCCTCGTCCCACCAGTCCCCCACGCCGTAGTTCTGCACATGCTCGGTGGACAGCACGAAGACGTGTTCGTGCATCAGGGTCTGTCCAAGCGCAGCCGTGTCGACGGCGCCCCTGACGGTCTCGACGGTTGACATGCCGGCAGTCTTGCCGACACCGGACGGACGATCTCAGCGCAGCGGCTCGCCCCACACGGTCTCGGAGCGCAGCGCCGGCTTGAGCAGCTTGCCGCCCGGGTTGCGCGGCAGCGCCTCGTGACGGACGACGACGTACTGCGGCACCTTGAAGTCGGCCAGCAGCTCGCCCGCCGAGGCCAGCACGGCCTCGACATCGAGCTGGGCGCCGCGCGGCACGATGACTGCACCGACTTTCTCGCCCATCACCTCGTCGGGCACACCGATGACGGCAACCTCCGCCACGTCGGGATGGCGAACCAGGGCGTTCTCGACCTCCACGGAGTAGACGTTCTCGCCACCACGGTTGATCATGTCCTTCTTGCGATCGACCACGTGCACGCGGCCGCCGTCGTCGATGCGGCCCATGTCGCCCGTGCGCAGCCAGCCGTGGACGAATGTGTCGGCGGTCTGGTGCGGCTTGTTCCAGTAGCCGGCGACGACGTTGGGCCCTCGGATCTCCAGCTCGCCGACGCCACTGGCGGTGTCGGGTTCGGCGATCCGCACGTCGACGACGGGCGCCGGATAGCCGACGGAGTCGGCGTGCTCGGCCGCGTCCTCGTGCGGCAGGAACGTCGCCACCGACGACGTCTCGGTCAGCCCGAAGCCGTTGCCGACGCGTGCCGACGGGAATGCGTCGCGGATCTGGTGGACCAGGTCGGGCGAGATCGGCGCGCCGCCATAGGCGATGACCTCCACACTCGACGTGTCGACGCCGGCGAAGTCGGGATGGTTGAGCGCCAGCCAGTAGATCGCCGGCACGGTGATGAGGTACGTGATCCGCTCGGATTCGATGAGCCCGAGAAACTGCCCGACGTCGAACTCCGGCATGATCACGCTCGTCCCGCCGAGCACGGTCATCAGCAGCAGCTGGCTGTTGCAACCGGTGACGTGGAACAGCGGGACGGAGATGAGCGTCGTGTGGTGCCGGGTCCGATCCGTCCCGAGGCAGCGGATGCACGTCTCGACGTTGGAGGCGAAGTTGGCGTGTGTCGTCATCGCCCCCTTCGGGAATCCCGTGGTGCCACTCGTGTAGAAGATGGCGGCGAGGTCGTCGGGTCCAGCCTCGTGGCGAGCGTTGTCGGCTGCGTCGAGGGGGTCACCGTCGGGCAGGGGCGCGCCGTCGACGAGCGTCAGCATCGCGCCGGAGTCCTCCACCACATAGGCCGCCTCCTCGTCGGTGAAGCGAGTGTTGACGGGCACCACGACGCCACCGGCAAGCAACGTGCCCCAGAACGCGAACACCCAGTCGTTGCCGTTGGCCATCCGCACCGCCACGCGGTCGCCCTGGCCCACCCCGCGGTCACGCAACCCACCTGCGACCCTCGCGGCACGCGAGAGGAGTTCGCCGTACGTGACCCGTTCGCCGCCAGCCTCGACGAGGGCGACCTCGTCGGGCGCGCGGTCGACCGTGCCCTCCAGGGCGTCGACGAGGTTCGGGGCGAGCCCGTCGTAGCGCTTGATCCCGTCCGCGCCGACAGTGATGCCGTCGGTGGCGAACGGCGCGTTCACGACGCGCTGGTCTCCTCGGACGGCGACTCGCCGGTGTGGAGGTCGAGCGCGAGGCTGTTCATGCAATACCGCTGCCCGGTGGGCGCCGGACCGTCGTCGAAGACGTGGCCGAGGTGCGAGCCACAACGCCGGCACCGCACCTCGGTGCGCGCCATGCCGAGGCTGCGATCCTTGATGAGCTCGACGGCCTCTGCCGTCGCCGGCTCGTAGAAGCTCGGCCATCCCGAGCCCGACTCGAACTTCGTCGACGAGTCGAACAACGTCGCTCCGCATGCCGCGCAGTGGTACGTGCCGTCGTCGTGGGCGTCGACGTACTTGCCCGACCACGGACGCTCGGTGCCCGCCTCGCGTAGCACGTGGTACTGGTCGCGGTCGAGCTGCGCCCGCCACTCCTGCTCGGTCCGCTCGATCTCTGCCATGACCCAACTCTATGACGGGCTGGTGACCGGACGTCGCTGTGGGGCGATGGCAGACTCGGGGCGATGAACTCGTCGGCACGTTGGCGAGCGGCACGATGCGCTGCAGCGATCACGGCGATCACGGCGCTCTCACTCGCCGCCTGCGGTGACGACGAGGACGCGTCGCCCCGGGACTCGACGCCACAGGAGGACACCATGAACACGTCCACGACACCACCGCCGGATCCGACGGAGCCGACGTCAGGAGCGACGAGCGCGCCGGCAACGGGTGATGACGCGCTCTCCGCTGCGATCGACGACGCCGCGCAGCGCGCCGACGTTGCCGGCGGCGAGGTCGTCGTGGTGACCGACGAGCGGGTCACGTGGCGCAACGGCAGCCTCGGATGCCCGAAGCAAGGCGAGCTCTACACGCAGGCACTCGTGCCCGGCCGGCGCGTGATCCTGCGCGCCGGGGGCAGCGAGCTCGCCTATCACGCAGGGCGCACCGGGCCGCTCACGTTCTGCGCCCGGCCTGCCGACGACGCCACGGCGCCGGGTGGCGGCGACACCTGACGAGCGCGGCAAACGCATCGGTTGCACAGAGTCATCTCACCCGTGTGAAACCGGTCACGGCGGCGGATACAGTTCGGCGACACCATTCCATCCCCAGAGGAAACACATGCGACGAAGCGCAATGAGGCGCGCCATTCTGGCAGTGGTCGCAGTTGCCGTCGCCGGAGTACCGGCGTCCAACGCGGGCTCACCTGTCAGTGCAGCACCAGGGGACGACCTCGACCTCGACGTCCCCGACGACGTGGCGAACTCCATTGCCGACAGCAAGGTCGAGCAGACCTACATCGTGACGATGCGCGCAGAGCCGGCCGTCACCTACGAGGGCGGCACTGCCGGCATCCCGGCCACCGCGCCTGACAAGGGCGACAAGCTCGCGACCGACAGCGCCAACGTGGTCCGCTACCGCGCGGTGCTGAAGAACAGCCACGACCAGGTGCTCAACCGCGCCGGCGTCGCTCGGTCCACCAAGATCTACGACTACTCCGTCGCCACCAACGGGTTTGCCGCTCGCATCGACGGCCGCCAGGCCGCCGCGCTGCGCTCGCAGCCCGGCGTCGAATCGGTGCAGCCGGCCCGCATCGAGCGCCCGGACACGATCACCACCCCGAGGTTCCTCGGACTCAGCACTCGCGGTGGCGCGTGGTCCAAGGGCCATCGCGGTGAAGACCTCGTCGTCGGCGTCATCGACAGCGGCATCTGGCCCGAGAATCGGTCCTTCTCAGACGCGAACGACACCACCGGCGTCTTCGACGAGCTCGAGGACTGGAACGGCAGGTGCCAGTCGGGCGAGGACTTCAGCTCGCAAGACTGCAACAACAAGCTCATCGGCGCCCGCTTCTACCCGGCAGGTTTCGGGGGCCGTGCGGCCATCAAGCGGGACTTCCCGTATGAGTTCATCTCGCCGCGTGACGCCGACGGCCACGGATCGCACACCGCCGGCACCGCTGCGGGCCGCGGTGGCGTGCCGGTGAGGATCAACGGTCAGTCGTTCGGCAAGGCCAGCGGCATGGCGCCCGACGCACGGGTCTCGGCGTACAAGGTCTGTTGGGGCAGGGGCGGCGAGGGCGGGTGCAACACTTCCGACTCCGTTGCCGCCATCGATCAGGCCGTCGCCGACGGCGTCGACGCGATCAACTACTCCATCTCGGGCTCCAGCACGAACTTCGTCGACCCCGTCGAGGTCGCCTTCCTCCGTGCCAGCAACGCCGGCATCTTCGTCGCCGCCTCGGCCGGCAACAGCGGACCCGACGCGTCGACGGTCGCCCACCCGAGCCCGTGGATCACCACGGTCGCGGCGAGCACGCACGACCGCTACTCGGAAGCCACGCTCACCACCCGCGAGGGTGTCGAGTATGTCGGGGCGTCATCGCAGTCGACCGGTCTCCCGTTGACGCGCATGATCTACGCCGGCGACATCCCTGCCGCAGGCGCCACAGCGGCAGATGCTGCGCGGTGCTCCCCCGGTTCGATCAACCCGGCACTCGCCGTCGAGCGCTTCGTCGTCTGCGATCGCGGCGTGAACGCCAGGACCGAGAAGAGTCTGGTCGTGCGCGATGCCGGCGGCGTCGGCATGGTGCTCGTCAACACGACGCCCAACTCGGTGAACGGCGACATCCACTTCGTGCCGACGATCCACCTCGATGCCGACGTGCGTCCCGCCCTGCTCGCCTACGTCAGCGGCACCCGTCGACCGGCGTCGTCGCTGTCGCCTGGCGTGTCGCTCGGTGACGAGAACGCACCGGAGCCCGCGGTGTTCAGCTCGCGCGGACCGCTGCGCGCATCGAGCGACCTGCTCAAGCCGGACATCACCGCGCCTGGCGTCGACGTCCTCGCCGCCGTGTCACCCGATGGGTACTTCGGACGCAACTACGACATGCTCAGCGGCACGTCGATGTCGTCGCCGCACATGGCGGGTCTCTCGCTCGTGGTGAAGAGCGCCCGACCCAACTGGACACCCGCAGAGACGAAGTCGGCGCTGATGACCTCGGCCTACGCGGTCGACGGGGCGTCGCCGTTCGATGTCGGCTCGGGCCACGTGTCGATCAACCGCGCCATCGCCTCGCCGCTGGTGTACCCGGCAGGCGTCAACGACTACTTCGGGTTCCTCTGCGGACTCGGGGAGATCGACAACCCGGCACTCTGCGCCGACAACAACATCGAGGTCAGCGATCTGAACCAGCCGAACATCGCGGTCGGTCAGCTCGCCGGGACGAGAACCGTGACGCGCCGGATCAAGAACTCCGGCACGACGACGGCGACGTTCAGGAGCACCGTTGCCGCGCCTCCCGGCGTCGACGTCTTGGTCGCACCGAGCCAGTTGCGGCTGAACCCGGGCCAGACGAAGTCGTTCCGGGTCACGTTCACGGCCAACTCCGGCGCCGTCTTCGACGAGTACAGCTTCGGCAAGCTCACCTGGAAGGCGCCCACCACCTCGAAGGCGGAGAGCGAGCTCGTTGTCCGTCCGGTGGCGATCTCGGCGCCCACCGAGGTCACCGGCACCGGGGTGTCCGGTGCGGACGAGTTCGACGTCACGTTCGGCTATGACGGCCCGTACGCCGCCCGCGCCCACGGCATGATCCCCGCGACCAAGAACGACATCACCGTCACCGACGATCCCGGCAACGACATCAACGGGGCGTTGGCCTGCTACTACGCGCCGCCTGGCGGCACCGAGGAGGAGTGCGGCATCAAGCTCGTGCCGTTCACCGTGCCGGCGGGAACGGCGCTGACGCGGGTCTCAACGTTCGACGCGTTCACCGATGGCAACGACGACGTCGACCTCTACGTGTTCGATCCGGCCGGCGTCAACGTCGGGGCCAGCGGCGGCGGCACGGCGGAGGAGCAGGTCGACATCCCGACACCGCAAGCCGGTCAGTGGCTTGCGATCGTCCACGGTTGGGAGACCGACGGCGACGATGCGAACCTGACGATGTTCAACTGGTCGGTGCCTGCCGATCCGGCGGTCGACGACGGCTCGCTCAAAATCGAGTCGGCGCCGGACAGCGCCGCAGTCGGCGAGACGGCAACGATCGAGTACAGCTGGACGGGGCTCGCCGCCGACAACAAGTACCTCGGCGCCGTCTCGCACAACAGGGGGACAGAAGTCCTCGGTCTGACGACCGTTGCCATCGACGCCTACGGCGGCGGTGGATGACGTTCCGACACTGACGTCCATCGGGCCTCCTGCCCGTTGCCGTTCTCGGCCCCAGCGGGACGGATCTCAGCGGAACAGGTCGAGCGACGCGTCGCGGATCACGCCGCGCATCGACGCCGTGTCGTCGCGTTCCCAGGTGCGACCGCGCACGACGGCCGCGGGGATGCGCGACGTGTTGCCCTTCACCAGCTCGGCGGCGGAGGCGAGCTCGTCGGCGACGCACAGCTCCTGGACCCTGAACTCGTGGCCGTGCGGATCGACCTCGCCGATGTAGCTCTGCATCGGCGACATCCCGGCGATCCCGATCGCGACGTCCGTCTGGCCGTTGCGCCACGGGCGGCCGAACGTGTCCGACACGATGACGGCGACATCAGCACCCAGCTCACCGGCGCGAGCGCGCAACGACTGCGCTGACGCGTCCGGATCGTCGGGCAACACGACGACGCGATCGTCGGCGCCGCTCGACGACTGGTCGACGCCGCTGTTGGCGCAGACGAAACCGTGGTGCGTCTCGGTGATGAGCACGCCGTGTGCCTGGCGCACGATTCGCGCCGCCTGGTGCAGCACGACCTCGGTCACGCGCGCGTCCTTGCCCCAGTGTTCGGCCCACGCCGACGCGAACGACGACGGTTCGACGCCGGCGAGGTCGACGACTGCGCCCTCGCACTTCGACACGACCTTCGAGGTGACGACGACGATGTCGCCGTCGCGCAGCGGTTGGCGCTGAGCGATCAAC
>JALZNU010000228.1 GCA_030857495.1 Actinomycetota bacterium
GCCCGGTACATGCGATGTCCGAAGCCCGATCAGCCGCTCGCTCCTGTCGAGCGATGCCCTTTACGGCAGCCTCGGCGTCACCGGTCTTCTAGCCGACCGTCGAGGCGTCGCGCTCCTCCCACCACCGGTCGAGCCGGCGGTACGCCTCCTCCTCGCCCAGGACGCCCTCGTCGAGACGCAGCTCGAGCAGGAACGCCAGCGCCTCACCGACGATCGGCCCCGGCGCGATGGCGAGGTGCGCCATCACGGCGCTGCCGTCGAGCTCGGGTCGCACCGCCTCGAGCGCCTCCTGCTCGGCCAGCTCGACGATGCGGACCTCGAGCTCGTCCATGCGCTTCGAGAGCTGCGCCGCCTTGCGCGCGTTGCGCGTCGTGCAGTCACAGCGCGTGAGCACGTTGAGCTCGCCGAGCAGCTCGCCGGCATCACGCACGTAGCGGCGCACCGCGGCGTCGCTCCAACCGAGACGGTAGGTGTGGAACCGCAGGTGTAGCGCCACCAGCTCGGACACGGCCTCGATCTCGCGCTTTGGGTAGCGCAGCTCCGCCATCCGCAATCGCGTCATCCGCGCCCCGACGACGTCGTGATGATGGAACGTCGTGCCCTTCCCCTTCGCGTAGCCGCGCGTGGCCGGCTTGCCGACGTCATGGAACAGTGCAGCGAGCCGCGTGATGCGCAGGTCCCAGTCCGTCGAGCTGACGATCGACGACTGCACGTTCTCGATGACCGCGATCGTGTGGCTCAGCACGTCCTTGTGGCGGTGGATCGGATCGTGTTCGAGCCGCAGGCCCGGCAGCTCGGGGAGGAACTGGTCGGCGAGGGCCGTGTCGACGAGGAACCACAGCCCCGCCGACGGATGGTCGAGCACCATCAACTTGTCGAGCTCGTCGCGGATGCGCTCTGCCGACACGATCGACATCCGCGCCGCCATCGCCTCCACGGCGGCGACCAGCTCGGCCGTCGGCTTGAGCTCGTGCCCTGCGATGAACCGCGCCGCTCGCAGCATGCGCAGCGGATCGTCACCGAAGCTGATCTCAGGATCGAGCGGGGTGCGCAGCACCTTGGCGGCGAGGTCGGTCACGCCACCGAAGGGGTCGATCAGCTGCGGCGCGACGTCGTCGAGGCCGAGCTCGAGTGCCATCGCGTTGACCGTGAAATCACGGCGCGAGAGGTCGACCTCGATGTCGTCGGCGAAGGTGACGCACGGCTTGCGGGACTCGTCGGGGTAGACCTCGGCGCGGAACGTGGTGATCTCGTAGATCCGGCCGCCGTGCTTGGCGCCGATCGTGCCGAACCGCTCGCCCTGCGTCCACACGGCGTCGGCCCAGCCGTCGATGAGCCGTTTGACGACGGGCGGTCGAGCCGAAGTCGTGAGGTCGAGATCGAAGTCCGTCGTGCTCGACAGCAGCAGGTCGCGCACCGTGCCACCCACGAGCAGCAGTCGCTCGCCCGCAGCGACGAATCGCTCGACGAGCGGCGCCAGCTCGGCCAGCACGGGCGCGAAGCGTTCAGGTGTCAAGACGGCACCGCAACGATGGTTCGCTCGCAGAGCTCGCTCACCCGAGATCCCCGTAGACCCAGCGCGACCGCGCCCGCTCGACGACGTCGGATCCCGGGCCACCGTTCGTCAGCGGTTCCGGCCGATCGTCGCCACCGGCGAGAGCTGCGAGCACACCCCTCGTCGAACGTTGCAACGCATCGAGGTCGTAGCCGCCTTCGAGGACCGCGATCGTGCGGCCCACCGGCACGAGCGTCTTCGCCCGCTCGGTGAGCACAGCGAAGTCGCCCGCCGACAGGGCGAGCTCGGCGAGCGGGTCGTCGCGGTGAGCGTCGAAGCCGGCCGAGATGATGAGCCACGTCGGGTCGAAGCGCTCGGCGACGGGCACGACGACCTCGTCGAACGCACGTAGGTACGCCTCACCCGTGGTGCTTCGTGGGAACGGCAGGTTGACGGTAAAGCCCTCACCGGCGCCCGATCCGGTGTCGTCGGCGGCGCCGGTACCCGGGTAGAGCGGCCACTGGTGCATGCTCACGAACAGCACGCGAGGGTCGTCGTAGAAGATGGCCTGCGTGCCGTTGCCGTGGTGGGCGTCGTAGTCGAACACCATGACGCGCTCGCCGGCGTCGGCGAGGGCGGCCGCCGACACGGCCACGTTGGAGAGCAGGCAGAAACCCATCGCCTCGTCGGAGAGGGCGTGATGCCCGGGCGGCCGGATTGCACAGAACGCAGCGTCACCGCGACCCTCGCGCAGCGCGCGGATCGCACACAGCCCCGCCCCCGCCGCAAGGCGCGCGACCTCGAACGACGTCGGCGACATACACGTGTCGGCGTCGAGCCAACCACCGCCGTCTTCGCCGTACCGGGCGAGCGAGTCGAGGTAGGCGCGCGGGTGCACACGCGCCAGGTCGTCGTCGTCGGCCGGCTGCACCTCGAGCGGCGTCACGGCGCCGTCGAGCACGTCGTCACGGGCGCCACGGCACACCGCACGCAGGCGATCGGGACGCTCGGGATGCCATGCGCCGGCAAAGTGTTCGAGACACCTGTCGTGCGAGGCGAACAGCACGGTCACGCCGGTCAACCCTACGAGCAGAGATCAGCCACCCGGCAACCGCTCGGCGAGGGTACCGTCGCTCGGGATGGAGGTGATCGAGGTACATCGCTGGCCATCCGACGACACCATCGCGCAGCTCGTCGTGGTCGACCACCGGCGACACCTCGACGCCGCAGACATCCGACAGTCCGTCGCCCACGCCCGCGCCGGTCGCCCCACAGCCATTCGCACCGGTGCGCTGTTCCCCGATGTCGCCGACGCCTTCGCCGCCGAGGGCTTCCACGTCATCGACACGCTCGCGCTGCTGACCCGCGACGTGCGCCGCGGCGACGACCGCGATGCCTTCGCCAAGGCGCGGCGGCGGGCATCGAAGGACGGGCTGCGCATGCGTCCACTCCGCCACCGACGACTCGCCCGCGCCGCCGACGTCGACCGGGCTGCGTTCGGTGACGGCTGGGGGCACAACGCCGCCAGCCTGTCCCGAATCGCCGAGGCGACACCGCGGAGCCACCAGCGGGTCGTCCTCGCCGATCGCGACGTCATCGCCTTCGCCATCACCGGGTTCGGCGAGCAACGCGGGTACCTGCAACGCATCGCCGTCGAACCGAGCCAGCAGCGACGCGGCCTCGGGCGCCTGCTCGTGCTCGACTCCCTGCACTGGCTCGGCCGCCAGGGCGCGAACGCGGCGATGGTCAACACGGGCACCGACAACACGGCAGCGCTCACGTTGTACGAGACACTGGGTTTCCGAACCGCGCGCGACCGGCTGCGCGTGATGGAACTGACGCTCGATGGCTGACCGTCGCCCACTCGTCGTGCTGACTGCCGTCGTCGCCACGGTCACGATCGCTGCGCTGCCGCGATCGACGGACTCGGCCGGCGACCCCGACGGCTTCACGCTCACGCTCGTTGACCAGTCCTACAGCGTGCGCGCCGGCGACGACCTGCGCTTCGCGCTGACGCTCGCCGGCCCGGTCCCCGCCGACGTGCTGCCGACGACGACCACCACCACGACGACCACCACCACAACCACGACCACCACAACCACGACCACCACCACGACGACGCCGACCACGCGACCGCCGAGACGCCCCGACCCGACACGTCCGGGCGCCACCACCGCGACACGGTCCGCCACGTCGACCACCACCATCCCGGCC
>JALZNU010000229.1 GCA_030857495.1 Actinomycetota bacterium
GTGGGAGAGCGGCGGGTTCGAGTTCGGCATCGGACAGCACATCGACGGGCTCGCCGTCATGGCGTTGCTGCTCGTCGCGTTCATCTCGCTGCTCGTGCAGATCTTCTCGCTCGAGTACGTCCGCGGCGACCGCCGCTACACGCACTTCTTCGCAGCGCTGACCCTGTTCTCGGCAGGGATGCTCGTCATGGTCCTCGCCGAGAACATGGTCCAGCTCCTCCTCGGCTGGGAGATCATGGGCCTCTGCTCGTTCATGCTGATCGGCCACTGGTGGGAGGAAGAGGACAACGCCCGCGCGGCGTTGAAGGCGTTCCTCACCGTGCGCGTCGGCGACATCGGGCTGCTCGTCGGCATCGCCGTCCTCTACTTCAGCGCCAACCCATGGACGCAGGAGAACCTCGGCGTGAGCGGATTCAGCATCCGCGGCCTCTCGGCGTGGGCGCTGTCGGGCGAGGCCAGCAGCACGGTGCTGCTGTGGGGCTCGGTGGCGCTGTTCATCGCCTGCATCGGCAAGAGCGGCCAGTTCCCGCTGCACACCTGGCTCCCCGACGCGATGGCGGGCCCGACGCCGGTGTCGTCGCTGCTGCACAGCTCGACGATGGTCGTCGCCGGTGTCTTCCTCGTCGCCCGGCTTTACCCGGTGTTCTGGGAGGGCTTCTCGATCCCCGACGTGAGCGTCAACTTCATCGTCGTCATCGCCGCCATCACCATCGTCATCTCGGCGCTGCTGGCGTTCGTGCAGACCGACATCAAGAAGGTGCTCGCCTACTCAACGGTGAGCCAGCTCGGCTACATGATGCTCGGCCTCGGCGCCGGAGCCTGGCTGCCGGCCGTGTTCCACATCTTCACGCACGCCTTCTTCAAGTGCTGCCTGTTCCTGTGCGCCGGTTCGGTGAGTCACTCGGGTTCGCACCACAGCTTCGACATGAAGCGCGACATGGGCGGCCTGGCCAAGAAGATGCCGATCACCGCCGGTGCATGGATCGTCTCCACGCTCGCGCTCGCCGGCGTGTTCCCGTTGTCGGGGTTCTTCTCCAAGGACGAGATCATCGACAACGTCGGCCACAACGGCTACGAGGTCTTCATGTACGTCGCCCTGTTCGGGGCGTTCCTCACGGCCGGGTACATGGCGAGGGCGACCTACCTCACGTTCTTCGGTGAGCCACGCGGTGCGGCCGCCGGCGAACACCACGACGAGCACGCCGACCTGCACGCCCCCGCGTACGCGATGGCCGGTGCCCACGGCGACGACGCCGGCCTGCCCGACACCGCGCCCACCGAGGACGACCCCGCCGACCCCGTGCTCCACGGCGCCGACGCCACCCCCGGTGCGGCGCGAGAGGTGGGCGACCCTGACGACGCCGTCGTCGATACGCAAGACCATCACGAATCTCACGCATCCCCGCACGAGTCGGGCAAGCTGATCCTGGTCCCCGTCTGCATCCTCGCCTTCCTTGCGCTCGTCTCGGGCTTCACCAACGCCGTGCCGTTCGGCGAGGAGTGGGAGGACTTCAAGAAGTACGTCGAGCCGATCCCCGCCGAGGTCGAGGCCGCCCCCGCCGAGTCGGGAACCGAGCCCGAACCTGAGGCCGGCGCCGGCATCAGCGCCGGCATCGTCATCGGTGTCACGAAATCCGTCGGAGGCGCGACGGATATCCGGACACCGATGCAAGAGGAGGGCGAGGAAGAGAGCGCGGCGGAAGGCTGCGGGTACTCCGACCCCGCCGCAGGGACGGCGTGCTTCTTCCCGGCGGTCGACCATGCCGAGTTCAAGTGGTCGAAGGCGGCACAGTCACTCGTGATCGTCGCGATCGGGCTCGTCGCCAGCTGGTTGATCTGCATCCAGCTCTACACCAAGCGCAACCGCCGACTCGTCGGTCTCACCGAGCGCTCCGCGCTCGCCGGCGGCGTCTACAGGTTTCTGTGGAACAAGTACTACCTCGACCACCTCTACGAGAAGGTCATCGTCCACGGCATCGCCCACCCGATCGCGCGGGCCGCATACTGGGTCAACCAGCGAGTCATCGACGGCGTCGTCAACGGAGCCGGCACCAGCGGCAAGGTCGTCGGTCGTTGGGTCTACCGCAACATCGACCAGCGTGTCGTCGACGGGGCCGTCAACGCCTCGGGCTTCGTGTCGTCCGAGACGGGCCACGCCCTGGCGCCCATCCAGTCCGGCAAGGTGAACCAGTACGGCGCGCTGCTCTTCGCCGCCGCCGCCGTCTTCGCCATCGTCCTCGTCATCGTCAACGTCTAGACCGGAATCGAGCATGGAAACCATCACCGATCAGAACTGGCTCCTGAGCGTCGGCACGTTCCTCCCGCTCGCCGGCGTGGTGCTGATGCTGTTCATCCCGCGCACCGAGGATCGAGTGCAGCGCCTCGTCCCCATCGTCGCATCCGGTGCGACGCTCGCCGTCGGTATCTACACGCTGACGCAGTTCGACTACGACCGGGCCGGCGCCTTGCAGTTCTACGCCAACGAGAACTGGATCGAGGTCATCCACTCCAACTACGCGATCGGCCTCGACGGCATCAGCCTGCCGCTCTACGTGCTCTCGATGCTGATCACGTTCCTCGTGTCGGTCTACACGTACGACAACATGCCAGAAGCCGGCAACCCGAAGGCGTTCGGCATCTTGACCCTCGTGCTCCAGATCGGACTCGCAGGCACGTTCGTCGCTCAGGACCTCGTGCTGTTCTTCGTGTTCTTCGAGGTCGTGCTGCTGCCGATGTACTTCATGATCGGTGTCTGGGGAGGCGAGCAACGCCAGTACGCGTCGCTCAAGTTCTTCCTCTACACCATGTTCGGTTCGGCGCTGATGCTCGTGTCGATCCTCGCCCTGTTCTTCCAGACGGGCGGCGAGAGCTTCGGCTTCTTGCACTTCCTCGACCAGGCGGGTTCACTCGATCGCGACACGCAGGTGTGGATCTTCGCCGGCTTCTTCGTCGGTTTCGCCGTCAAGGTGCCGATGTTCCCGTTCCACACTTGGCTGCCCGACGCGCACACCCAGGCACCGACGCAGGGTTCGGTGATCCTGGCGGCGGTCATGCTGAAGCTCGGCACGTACGGCTTCGTGCGCATCGCCATCCCGTTCCTCCCGGTCGGCGCCAGGGAGTGGATGCCCGTCGTCGCCATCCTCGCCGTGATCGGCATCATCTACGGCGCGCTCGGCTGCCTCGCGCAGTCCGACATGAAGCGCCTCATCGCGTTCTCGTCCGTCGCCCACATGGGCTTCACGATGCTCGGCATCTCGACGCTCACCGACTTCGGGCTGAACGCCGCCATCTTCGGAATGGTCGCCCACGGCCTCATCACCGGGATGCTGTTCTTCATCGCCGGCTCCGTGAAGCACCGCTACCACACGCTCGACATCAGCCGCCTCGGAGGGATGTTGATCTCGATGCCACGACTCGGGTGGATCCTCGGGTTCTGCGCCATGGCAAGCCTCGGGCTGCCCGGCCTCGCCGGCTTCTGGGGCGAGTTCCCCGCCATCCTCGCCGCCTACCAACCCGGGTTCGGGCTGTCGCTCCCGCTGTACCGCACACTGATGGTCATCGCCGCCGTTGGCACCGTGTTCGCCGCCAGCTACCTGCTGTGGCTCTACCAGCGCACCGCATTCGGCGTGCCGAAGGACGAGTTCGCGGCGAAGCCGGCACACAGTGTCAGCGCCGCAGTCAACCCCGACGCAGAGCACGGC
>JALZNU010000230.1 GCA_030857495.1 Actinomycetota bacterium
CCGATGCCGAGTCCGACGTAGAAGCCGTCCGCCTCGTAGCCGAGCTCGACGAGCAGGTCCCATGCAGCCAGCGAGTCCTTGCCGCCGCTGACCGCCACGAGCACCCGATCGCCGGGCCGCAACATGTCGAAGTCATCGATCGCCTTCTCGACCTGACGCCGCACGAGCTGACGGAAGTGGACGTCGCAGAAGTTGGCGTTGTGACGGGGCAGGTCGATGATCGCCGGCTCGCGGCACGCCCTGCACTTGCTCACGGTGACGCGCCGCCGGAGATGACGGGACGGACCTCGATCTCGTCATCGTCCTCCAGGCGCTCGTCGCCCGGAACGAGCGTCCCGTTGCGGATCACGAGGTGTGCCTCGTGCGCCAGGCCGAGTCGCTCCAGCATCGTGCGCGCCGGAACACCGCCGTCGATCTCGATCTCCCGTCGAGGGTTGCGCAGTAGCACCCTCATCGACGCGAACGTCGCGACCGCTTCTCCGGCGGGGCGAGCGCAGTGATGTGCATGCGCTGGCCGGGGGCGAGCTCTTCGACGAGCAGCACCTCCTCGTTCTTGCCGAGCAGCCGTTTCACGAAGCGCAGCCCGAAGTAGGCGATGCCGAACGTCCGCCAACCGGACTGGCCGCCGAGGAAGCCCTTCGTGATGGCCTGCGTGCGCAGCAGGTACATGGGCGAGAGGCGCCGCCGACGCGCGGAGCGTGCCACGGGTCAGAGGCGCCGGATCTCGACGACGGTGCGCTTCTTGTTGCCGCTGCGCCGGCCGAGCAGGAAGAACAGCAGCAGCACGACGACACCGCCCGCCGCCGCGACAGCGATGAGAGTCTTTTTCTTGTCCTCGACCTGGCTCGTCAGCCCGTCCTGGAAGCCCTGCAGCTTGCCCTGCAACTGCTCTTTCGTGATCTTCTTGTCGCTGCGCGTGTCGGCGGCCATCAGTGAGGCTCCTTGTTGAGCGTGTCCTTCTTGATCCTCGACAGCGTGAAGGCGAGCACGGCGACGCAGACGACGAGGACGATGGCGTAGGCCAGCCACGACAGCGATCCCTCTGCGGACCGCTCCCACTCGGTCTGGATCAGGCGCAGCAGGCCGAGCATGACGAGCAGCAGTCCGATTCCGAGCGCGACCGCCGCCGCGGCGCCCATCGCCAGCCAGCGGCCGGCACCCTTGAGCGGCCCGATCGTCTCTTGACGCACGTACTGCTTGACCGTGTCGACGACGTCGCCGACATCGATGTTGTTCGTGCCGGTCGAGCTGGTGGGATCGGTCGAGCCGGAGGGGCGCGTGGGGCCGGTCGGGTCGTTCATGGGCTGCGCCACGCAGGACGTTCTATCACGTCATGCCGAACTTCAACATCGACTCGAGGTCGTCGAACACCTCGTCGAGCAATTCGAAGCGGGTGCGCACGGTCGGCGCCCGCAGCAACCGGTGACGGTCGGCAGGTCCGATCGGGAGCTGCGCCGCGAGCTGGTAGCAGCCGATGGCCGGCAGGTCGTCGGTGACGAGCTCGCCCGGCACCGCGCCGCCACCCTGCGCCTCGGCGATCAGACGGCGCAGCTGTTCGGCTCGCTGCGCGGCTGCGCGGAGCGCACCGAGCAGCGTGGGATCGTCGGCGTCGGGGTCGGGCCACGACTCGACGCGCGCTCGCGGGTAAGGATCGTCGTCGAGCCACTCGGTCACCCGCACGCGCCGCACGCCGATGGCGACGAACGTGTAGCGACCGTCTGGCATCGCCTCGACACCTTGCATGTGAGCGAGCACGCCGACGGTGGCTCGCTCGTCCTCGCCGCCCACCTCGTGGCCACGCTCGATGAGCGTGCTGGCGAGCTCGGGCGGGTCGTGCTCGGAGGCGAGGCAGTCGACGACGAGCTGGCGGAAGCGCGGCTCGAAGACGTGCAGACCCATCCCGGTCGACGGGAGCAGCACCTGCCCGAGCGGGAACATCGGGGTGCCGTCGATCGGTCGTGGGGTCAGTGCCTCCATACCGGCGCCGCCCTCAGCGTCGCGGTCCGAGCGCTCGTGCCGTGGGCCCCGCCGGGTACTCGCCGAGCGTGGCGGCGAGCTCCTCCCACACGGGGAGGTACTCCCCGGGATCGTTCACGGTAGGTCCGTTGAGGACGAGGGAGAACTCGATCCGGTGTCGCCGCCCTGAGGGGACGTACCCGACGAGGGCTTTCGACGCCGGCGGGTCGGCGTCGGCAGGGAGATTCGCCAACGTCCCTGTCTTGGCGCGCATGCGGCCGGCGACCGAGGACGACCCGAACACGTCGGACAGCGTGCCCGTCTCCCCGGCGATCGCCATGCCGGCTGCGAGGTCGTCGGCATGACCCGAGTCGACAAGCACCATCTGCAACACGTCGCACGTCACGAGATTCGTCGCCGAGAGGCCGGAACCGTCCGTCAGCGACGTGCCGGCCACGTCGGCTCCCCACTCGTCGAGCTGCGCTCGCACGACGGCGAGTCCACCCTCTCGTGTGCCGGCGCTGCCGTTGGCAATGCCGAGCTCCTTGACCAGCAGCTCGGCCGTGTTGTCATCGCTCGTCGTGAGCATCTCGGCGACGACGGCGTGCAGCGGCGACGACTCGACGGTCGCGATCTGTACGGCACCGGCCGGCGCCGAACCGGCCCGCGCGCTGCCGAGCACCTCGATCCCCTGCGCGCCGAGCACATCGACGAACTCCTGCGCGGCGCCGAGCGAAGGATCCTCGCTGTGCACCCCGGAGGCCGTGACGCGTGCGTCGTTCACCATCAACGCGCCGAGCGGCCCCGCCTCGACATCGCGATCGGCGGGAACCCAGTCGGGTGCGTAACGCTCGTCGTCGTAGCGCGATTCGTCGCCGACGACGTCACCCTCGACAGTCGTCACCCCCGCCTCGGCAAGCTGGATCGCAAGCGCGTCGAGCGACGTCTCGTTGACCACCGGTTGGGGGTCGTTCTCGATCGGGAAGGCGTCGCTCGTGAGCAACGGGTCGCCGCCACCGACGATGGTGAGGTCGCCGACCACGGTGCTCCCGTCGACCGTCCCCACGAGCGTCGTCGTGAAGCGGTGGTCGCGGCCGAGGCGCTCGAGCGCGACGGCGGCGACGATCACCTTCATCGAGCTGGCAGGGACGACGGGACGGTCGGGTCCGACTCGCTGCACGTCCATGCCGTCGAGCGACACCGTCAGGCACGAACGCTCGCCGACGCGCGACGACAACGCTCGCACCGCGGCGGCGAGCTGCGCCCGGTTGGAGTCGTCGGCGAGCAGCGCCGGTGTGCGGCGGAACGACAGCAGCCGCGTGCGCAGGGGTTCGGTGACGGGACGGCCGGTGTCCTGCACGGCGTCGGGTCGCAGGTCGAGTGGTTCGCTGGCGCCGCGACGGCCGTCGGCGACACGCCACAGGGCGAGCAGCGCAAGCGCAGGCACGATGATCACGGCGGCGGACAAGGCGAGCCTCCTCATGCCCCCGTCACCGTGTCGCCCCGGTGACCCGCTCTCGCCGAGCACTCTGAGACGCGAGAAGCGATCGTCCGATCGGCTCATTGGTCGCAGGGCTCGCTCATCGGGTGCACCATGGCCGTGCGGACGAACGACGAAGACGACGAGTGCCTCGCGTAGCGCCAGAGGTGCCCGAGCGCGCGAACCGCCCGCTCACCTGTCGGATAGCACAGCCGGCCGGTTGCCCGCACCTGGGCGGGACCGGCATTGGACGGATCGGTCAC
>JALZNU010000231.1 GCA_030857495.1 Actinomycetota bacterium
AGCACCTGTGCGTACTCGTTGTAGGTCATCGCCTCTGCGGCGTCGATGTCACGCGACAGCAGACCCTCCATGTCGAACTGCTGCTGCACGAGCTCGACGTCCTCCGCCGGGTCGAGCCCCGCTTCGCTGAGCGCGGCGAAGATCTCGTACTCGTTGCCGAAGCCCCAGTTGCCGATCTTCTTGCCCTCGAAGTCGGCGGGCTCGGTGATGCCGGCGTCCTTGAACGACACCTGCAACGTGCCGGAACGTTGGAAGATCTGGGCGATGTTGACGATGTCGGCTCCCTGCTCGCGCGACTGGAGTGCCTTCGGCACCCAGGCGATGGCGAAGTCGACCTCGCCGTCGGCGAGCCGCTGCTGGGGCACGATGTCGACGCCGCCCTCCTCGATCGAGACGTCGAGGCAGTACTTCTCGTAGATGCCCTGGTCGACGGCGGCGAGGTAGCCACCGAACTGCGCCTGGATGAACCACTGCAGCTGCAGCGACACCGCATCGGGCTGGTCGCACTCGATCGCCGCCGCCGTTCCGGACGACGCCGTCGTACCCGAGGACGCCGTCGTACCCGAGGACGCCGTCGTACCCGAGGTCGCCGTCGTACCCGACGACGCGGTGGTGTCGCCCGCAGCCGTGTCCTCCGCGGCCGTGTCCTCCGCTTCGTCGTCGTCGCCGCACGCGGCGACCACCAATGAAAGGGCGCAGAGCCCCGCCGTCATCATCCTGAGTCGATGATGTCTCATGTGTTTTCTCCCCCCGGGGCGCCGCCCCGCAGCTGTTGTGTGATGCCCTCCATACCGATGGAGACCAGGTAGAACGCCAGCCCGAGCAGGCAGGCGCCGATTACGTAGGCCCACGCAGCGGGCGTGTTGGCCGTGAGATTGGCGGTGATGCGGCTGCCGAGGCCGTTCTGGGAGCCACCGAAGTACTCCGCCACGAAGGCGGTGATGACCGACGCCGGCGCAGCGATCTTGAGCGCCGTGAACAGGTACGGCACGGCATGGGGGATGCGCGCTTTGACGAGCACCTGCGACGGCGCGGCGGCGTAAGAGCGCAGCAGCTCGAGGTGCGTCGGCGTCACCTGGCGCAGCCCCTTGGCGACGTTGACGAGGACGATGAAGTAGACGACGAGCGTCACCATCAGCCGCCGCGGCACCTCCGACGTGATCGCGAACATGTTGTTGAAGACTGCGACGAGCACGAAGATCGGGACAGCGTTGAGCGCCACCGCGAGCGGCGTCACCATGTCGTTGAGCAGCCGGAAGCGCATCAGGAGGAACGCCATCGCGACGCCGAGCAGCGTGCCGATCACGAGGCCGAACAGGGCGTTGGCACCCGACACCCGTGCCGCGCCCCAGATACCCGACACGTTGTCGCTGAACTCACCCCAGATGGCGGACGGCTTCGGCAGGAAGTACGGCTTCCAGTCGAAGACGTTGACGGCGAGCTCCCACAGTGCGAGGAAGGCGACGCCGAACAGCAGCGGTGGCCACACCACCCGCACGACGTTCCCGAGGTCGCTTCGCTCGTTCATGCTTCTTGTCCTTCGGGGAGGTCGTCGCCGACGAGGTCGACGTCGAGGCCGCGCAGTGCCTCGCGGACCTCGGTGATCTTCTTGAAGAACGCCGCGTCCTCGCGGGTGTCGAGGTCGCGCCGGGTTCCGAGCTCGACGTCGATGACGTGGGTGATGCGGCCGGGCCGCGGCGACATGACGACGACGCGGTCCGACAGGTAGACGGCTTCGGGGATCGAGTGCGTCACGAAGACGACGCTCGTGCCTGTCTCGGCGCAGATGCGCAGCAGTTCGGCCTGCATGTGCTCTCGCGTCATCTCGTCGAGCGCCCCGAACGGTTCGTCCATCAGCAGCAGCTGCGGGCTCGTCGCCAACGCCCTCGCGATCGCGACGCGCTGCTGCATGCCACCCGAGAGCTGCCATGGTCGGTGCTCGGCGAAGTCGCCGAGCTTGACGAGCTGCAGCATCTCCATCGCCCGCTGACGCCGGCGAGTGCGGTCCCAACCCTTCAGCTCGAGGGGCAGTTCGACGTTCTTGACCACGCTGCGCCACTCGAACAGTCCGGCCTGCTGGAACGCCATTCCGTAGTCCTGGTCGAGGCGCGCCTTCGACGCCGGCTTGTCGTTGACGAGCACCTCGCCGTGCGACGGCTCGATGAGGTTGGCGATCAGCCGCAGCAACGTCGACTTCCCACACCCAGACGGGCCGATGAGGCTGACGAACTCACCGAGCGACACGGCGAGATCGATCTCGACGAGCGCGTCGACCTGCTTCGTGGTGCCCGGGTTGAACACCTTCGACAGCTCGTGCACCTCGACCGCCTGGCTCATGGCGCCTCTCCCGCCGGGGCGCGGTGGCGCATCACGAGATACTCGAACGCACCGACGACCGCAGCCATCATCAGGCCGAGGAGGGCTGCTCCGAACACGGCGGTGTACACCTTGGGCGGGTCGCCCGACGCTTGACGGGCGTACTCGATGATCAGCCTGCCGATGCCGCCGCGCAGCCCGGTGGAGATCTCGGCGACGACCACGCCGATCACCGAGGCCGCCGCGGCGAGGCGCAACGCCGGCACCATGAACGACATCGCCGCCGGGAAGCGCAGCTTCCACATCGTCTGGCGACCGCTGGCGGCGAAGCTGCGCATCAGCTCGAGCGAGGTCGCCGGCGCCGACTCGAGACCGCGCAGCGTCCCTACGGCGACGGGGAAGAAGGCGAGGAACGCACCGAGCACGGCGACCGACAGCCACTTCGGCCACTCCCATCCTGCGAGCTGCAGCTTGCCGCCCCAGCTGGCGACGAGCGGGGCGAGCGCGATCATCGGCACCGTCTGGGAGATGACGAGGTAGGGCAGCAGACCGCGCCTTGCGACATCGAAGCGGGCCATCAGTGCGGCGAGGCCGACCCCGACGATCGTGCCGATCGCGAACCCGACGAACGCGACCCGCAGCGAGAACCACACGCCGGCGAGCACGACTCGCCAGATGGACGAGTCCTTGACCCTGCTCTCGGGATCGAACAACCGGCTGACCATGTCCCACACGTGGGGCATCGCCGTGTCCTTCGTCCGCGGCAGGATGTTCCAGCCGAGCACGGCGCCGCCGTCTTCTGGGCCGAGCGCCTTGTACAGCTCCCACACCGCCGCGACGACCAGCAACGAGCCGATGAACAGCGTCGCCCGACGGATCATGCCGACGCGTAACCCTCGGTCACTGGCGCGCCAGGCGCTGCTCGTGGATGCGGGGGATCACGTGCTCGCCGTAGGCCTCGAGCGTCGAATCCTTCGCGTCGTGCTGGAGGTAGACGGCAAACTGATCGACGCCGAGCTGGCGCATTTCCTCCAACCGCGCGAGGTGCTCGCCGGGTGTGCCGAGGATGCAGAACCGCTCGACGATCTCGTCGGGCACGAACGAGGTGTGCGTGTTGCCGGCCTGACCGTGCTGGTTGTAGTCGTATCCCTCGCGGCCGGCGATGTACTCCGTGAGCGCTTCGGGTACGGCGCCGGTGTCGCCGTAGCGGGTGACGAGATCGGCGACGTGATTGCCGACCATCCCGCCGAACCAGCGGCACTGGTCGCGCATGTGGACGCGGTCGTCCCCGACGTAGGCGGGAGCCGCGACGCAGATCGTGATCGCGTCGGGGTCCCGTCCCACGTCGGCCGCCGCTT
>JALZNU010000232.1 GCA_030857495.1 Actinomycetota bacterium
CAACGCCCCCATCGTCGCCACGAGCGCCACCCGCTCGCCGTCACAGCGCACGCCTTCCGACCACGATCGGACGTCGCCGGGGGACGTCAGCACTTGAGTCACAGGCATGAGATGCAATCACGGTGGCGAGGGAAGCGCCAGCGACGAGCTACGCGCGGCGCGAGGAGAAAGCGGAGCGGACGACGAGCCCGCCAGAGAAAGTGGCGAGGGAAGCGCCAGCGACGAGCGACACGCGGCGCGAGGAGAAAGCGAAGCGGACGACGAGCCCGCTAGTGATACGAATGCGCGTCGTCGGGCCAGGTGCCGGCCTTGATTTCGTCGATGAACTGGCGGGTGGCTTCGACCGTGCCGGTGGCCATGTCGGCGTAGTGCTTGACGAACTTCAACGGCAGCTCGGCGAGTCCGAGCACGTCGTGGAGCACCAGCACCTGGCCGTCGCAGTCGGGTCCGGCGCCGATGCCGATCGTCGGGATCGAGAGCTTCGACGTGATCTCGGCGGCCAGGTCGCGTGGGATCCCCTCGAGCACGACGGCAAATCCGCCGGCCTGCTCGACGGCGTGGGCGTCGTCGATGAGCCGGTCGCGCTGGCCGGCCTGGTTGCCCCCCGCCTTGCCCTGCACCTTGTGGCCGCCCATGCGGTGGTAGCTCTGAGGTGTGAGGCCGATGTGGCCGACGACGGGGATGTCGACCCTCGTCATCGCCTCGATCTGGGCTGCCACAGACGTGCCACCTTCGAGCTTGACCGACTCGGCGCCCGCCTTGAGCAGCGTGATCGCGCTGTCGACGGCCTGACCGAGGCCTGCCTGGTAGGAGCCGAACGGGAGGTCGCCGACCACCAACGCCTGCGGGCCGGCGCGGTGCACCATCCGGACGTGGTACTGCATCTCCTTCAGCGTGACGCCGACGGTGCTCGGGCGGCCCTGCACGACTGTGCCGACGGAGTCGCCGACGAGGATCATGTCGATGCCGGCGCGGTCGACGAGCGCGGCGAACGTCGCGTCGTAGGCCGTGATCATCGAGATCAGCTCGCCACTGCCCTTCATCGTCGTGATGCGGGGGACGGTGACCTTCGGGCGGGTGGCTCGCTCGGACAGATCGTCGGCCATCAGTGCGAGACGCTAGCGGTCGGTCGTCTCGGCGTGAGCACGCTGGGACAGAGGTCACGGTACGCCGGCTCGTGCCCCGTGGCGGTGGCCGACACCACTGCGTCGGTGCATGCCAGTGCGAAGCAGTCGACGGCGGCGGCGAACAGCTGGTGGAGTGCCTGGGGTCTGCCGAAACCGCGCCGGAACCCTTCCGCGGCTTTGCCGGCGTCGCTGCGTTCGTCATCGGGCGATGGCACGTCCTGGGCGGCGTCGAGCTCGTGGTCGCCGAGCGCCAGGGCGAACACGGTGTCGCCGTCGAAGAGGGTGTGGGCGGGGCGCACGGCTCGTGCGATGCCGTCGTGGGCGATGTCGGCGAGCTTGGACGCTTCCGCCTTCGAGAGGCGCGCCGACGTGGCGACGACACCGATCGTCGTGTTGAGCGGCGGCGATGTGCGGACGGTGAGCGCCGACCGCAGGGCCGTCCGCTCGCTCCCGGGCGGGCGCCGGAGTCGAGTCGCGCCGGCGCCGGGCTCGAACGGCAATCCCGTGCCCGTGTCGATCACCGAGCCCGAGCTGTTGACGACGGCGAGCGCCCCGACCGTGACGTCGTGATCACCGCAGCGGACCGTCTGGCTTGCCGTACCGACGCCGCCCTGCAACCCGCCGGCGACGGCGCCGGTGCCCGCCCCGACGGAGCCGACGAGCACGCGTCCACCCGTCGCCGACCGCGCCGCACGCTCGCCGAACGCCGCAGTCGGCCGGCACTCGAATCCACCGCCGCGGCCGAGGTCGAAGACGACGGCGGCGGGGACGACGGGGACGACCCAGCGTGCATCCGGCTGCCCGTCAGGCGGACTCACCTGGACGCCGAGTCCGCAGCGCTCCAGCCAGGCGACGACACCGTCAGCTGCGGCGAGCCCGTACGCACTTCCGCCCGTGAGGCATACGGCATGGATCGTGGTCACGAGGTTCCCCGGTGCGAGGGCGTCTGTCTCGCGGGTCCCTGGTCCACCGCCGCGCACCGACACGCCCGGCGTCGCGCCTCGCGGCACCGTGACGACGGTCGTGCCCGTTCGCCAGCGGCCGCGTGACCGCTGCGCGTGACCGACGCGCACGCCGTCCACATCGGTGATGGAGCCGAATCGAGCGGATGGCGACACGACCCGCATCCTGCCACCCGGCGGTAGCGTCGGCCGACGTGCTGTGGCGTGAACTTCCTGCCGACACGCTGCTCAATCGCTTTCGGGCGGCGGCGGTGCGAGGACTCGGTGAGGCTGTGCACATCGGCCGCAGGATCGCATGCGAGGCGGCGGCGATCGGACCGTCGACGCGTCGTGGCCGGCGCTTCGGTGCGATTGGGGAGGCGAGCGTCATCTGCTTCCCGCCGGCGGCGATCTTCAACGAGCGGTTCATCGAGATCGGTGACGACACGCTCGTCGGCCCTTCGGTCACGCTGTCGGTGGGGATGGTGGCCGACCAGCAGATGCTCACGCCGAGCGTGCTGCGCATCGGGAACCGGTGCGTCATCGGTCGTGCGAGCGCGATCGTCGCCCACCTCTCGATCGACATCGGCGACGACGTGTGGACGGGTCACCACGTCTACATCACCGACCAGAACCACGATGTCCGCGACGTGACCGTCCCGATCGGCCGCCAGTGGATGCCTGAGCGGCCAGTGTCCATCGGCGAGGGTTCGTGGCTCGGCCACGGTGTCGTGGTGCTGCCGGGCGCACGAATCGGGCGCCACGTCGTGATCGGCGCGAACAGCGTCGTGTCGGGTGAGATCCCCGACTACAGCCTCGCCGCCGGCAACCCCGCCCGGATCATCCGGTCGCACGCCCCCGAGTAGCCGCGTCTCGTCACTGCGAGAGGTCGTTGGGCGGGGCGCAGCTGGGCATGCGGTTGTCGTTGGCGAACACGCGCAGCCGGTCGCTCACCGGGAGACCGTCTACGGCGGTCTCCGTGAACGGGTCGTCGTCCCCCTCGCGCAGTCGCTCGGCGTAGGCGCGGCGATCGGTGAGGAACTGGCGGTACTCGTCCTCCCACATCGGCACGAGGGCGATGCCCTTGTCGTCGCTCGGCGTGACGGCGGTGATCTCGTCGAGGGCGCCTTCCAGCAGGTCGGTCGCCCTGTCGGCCTTGTCGGCGCGCTCGGCGAGCAGCGTCGCTTCGTCGTCGATGCGCCGGTAATCGGCGAGCTGCAGTCGCTCGGCGTCCATCTCGGCGCAGATCCCCTCGGCACGCTGAGCCCACGCGTCGTCGCCGATCCGGTTGCGGGCCTCCTTCGAGGCGAAGAACAGGGCATAGGTCCAGAACGCGGCGAACGCGACGCCACCGAACACCAGGAGCGCGCGCCGCCACCACCTGCCCCGAGACGACGGCACCGCTGCGGCGCGTTCCTCATCGGTTGCGAGCACGGCGTCACGTTAGAGGCTCGCTGGTAGAACGGGACGATGCCCATCGACGAGGACACAGGACGCCTCACACGGCTGCGCGCCGGCGTCGCGCTGGTGCGCACGATGATGCGCCTGCACCCACGCCAGTTCACGATCGCCGTCGCCGGTGCGTC
>JALZNU010000233.1 GCA_030857495.1 Actinomycetota bacterium
GCGAGCGACGCCGTCCATCGCCACCTCTGCCGACTTCGTGGTGACCCGGTGACCGGCGCTGTTGACGAACGCCCCGGCAATCGACGTCGTCCTGCAGTAGCCGGCGACCTCGAGTCCCGCTGCGGCGTCGATGAACGCGCCGACCCGCTGCGCTCGGTCGTCGGGTGTCGCATCCCAGGACGTTCGATCCACCGCAGCAACGTCGCCCGCTTCGCTCGGCGGGGCGACACCGGGCCAGCCAGGATCGAGCGGAGCAACGGCCACCGACGCAAACGCGCGCGCGGCGAGATCGCGTGCGCCCTCGTCGTCGAGACGTGTCGACGTCAGCGTCGCGGTGCGGCCCTCACGGTGCAGGCGCACGCGTGCGCGCAGCACGTCGTCGGCGACGTTCTGGTGGATGCGGGAGTTGGCGAAACGGGTCAGCGAGAGGCAGGTCCGCTCGACCGTGATCTCGACGTCGGCGCCGCTCGCCGCCCCGGCAGCGAGCTCGAGCAGCCGCTCGGCGAACGCTGCTTCCTCGCTCACGCCATCGCCCTCATGCCGTGACACCCTGATCACCGTGGGGGCTGCGCCCCCACACCCCATCACCGTCCGGCTCCCTGGCGGTCGCTCGTCCGGAGAGTGCGGTCGTCACGCCCGCACTCCGACGCGCACGTTCTGGAACCGGGCTGGTGATGCGGGGTGGCCGGTGTGGCCGACCTGGCCGGGTTGGCCCTTGCCGCAGTTGGGCGTCCCCCACGGCACGATCTCGGACGAGAGCATGTCCATCGAGCGCCAGAACTGCGGACCGATCCCCGTGTACGTCGGGTTGCGCACGAGGCGTCCGAGCTGACCGCCCTTGATCTCGTACCCGACCTCGCAACCGAACTGGAAGTTGAGCCGCCGGTCGTCGATCGACCACGAGCGGTTCGACTCCATGTAGATGCCGTCGTCGGTGGCAGCGATCATCTCCTCCAACCTGTGCGGGCCAGGCTCGAACCCGACGTTGGTCATCCGCACCATCGGGAGGCGGGCCCAGCCGTCGCAGCGGACGCTGCCGCCGTAGTCGAGTCCGGCGACGGCAGCCGAGTCCCTCCCGGCCAGCACGCCGACCCAGCGCCCCTCGCGCACAGCGTCGCGCGCCGCCGCCGGTGTGCCCTCGTCGTCGAAGCCGAACGATCCGAGGGCGCCGGGGATCGTCGGATCGATCGTGATGTTCATCAGCTCCGAGCCGAACTGCAGCGAGCCGAGCTGGGCGAGGTCGAGCCACGACGTGCCGGCGAACGCCGCCTCCCAGCCGAGGATGCGGTCGAGCTCGATCGCGTGCCCGACGGACTCATGGATCTGCAGTGCCATCTGCTCGCCGCCAATGATCAGCGTCGTCTCGCCGGCCGGGCACGGCGGTGCACTCAGCAGCGCCCTCGCCTCCTCGGCGACGCGTGGCGCGTTGGCGAGGAGGTCGAGCTCGTCGACGAGCTCCCAGCCCCGCGAGGCGTACTGACCCCTCGACGCCGGGTACGACCGGCGCTGCGTCTCGCCGTCGCCGATGGCGGTGGAGGAGATGCCCGCTCCGCACTCGCGGATGTGCTGATCGACTCGATGCCCTTCGCTCGACACGAGCCACTTGCGCGTGTCCCACACCTGGTAGAGGCCTTCGGCGACGTCGGCGCCCAGCTCGCGCATCGTGGCGGTGGCCGACGTCAGCAGATCGCCCTTGTCCGACAGGGCAACGCCGAGCGGATCGATCTCGCACGCGCTCGACCACGCCCCGACGGCGGGCTCGAGCGCCACCATCTCGCCGGTCGGGCCGGCGACGCGGGCGCTCGCGGCGGCGATCGCCGCTGCCTGTTCACCCGCCCGCCGGGCACCGCCGTCCGACGAGTCCGGAGTGGCGAAGAAGCCCCAGCCGGACCCGACGAGGGCCCGCACCCCGATGCCCGAGTCCTCGTCCTGGACGAGGTTCTCGATGTCGCCGTCACGCGCCGACATCGATTCGTACCGGCGCACCATCACCCGGGCGTCTGCGTAGCGGGCACCTGCGTCGAGCGCAGATTGCACCGCTGCGGCGGCTGCGTCGTACTCCGTCATCGTGACCCGACCCTACGGGCACGTGTCCGTGGTGACCAGGTTCGGTCCGAGGATGATCGCCACGCGCTCGAAGACCGACCGCTCTTCGAGGTCGCGCCAGCGCCGGAACTCCCCGTCGAGCTCGGGCGGCACCGTGACGACGTCGAAGACACGCCAATCCGACAGGTACCTCGCCAGACCGTTGGCCGGCATCGACGGATCGGCGAGCACGTCGAGCAGCGTCGGGCTCGGCTCCCATCCGAAGAACTCGAAGCCGTCGACGTCGACCGCCACCGACCCGTCGCGCAGGCGATCACCGAACGCCTCGTCCAACGCGGTCAGCTCGGCGGCCTCCGCGGGGGCGAGGCCGTCGACCTCGGCGATCACCTGCTCGCCGTCCTCGACGGACGTCGCGAACGGCCCGTCGGCGAGGATCAGGCGGCCCACTGCGCTGCCGGTCTCGCATCGCTCGCTGCCGAAGCGGGAGAGGTTGACGTCGCCGGGGGGGAACGTGTACTCGATCCCTCTGCGCTGCAACTCGATCAGCATCGTGTACGGGAAATAGTTCGTGTGCGTCTCGCGACTGCGATCGATGACGACGGGACCCTCGATGCCGAGGCGGTCCAGCGACGCCCCGAACCGCTCCATCAGCGGTTCGCCGACACGTCCGCCGGCGTCGGGCTCGTCGGCGGTCTCCGGGAGCTCGTTGACGGGGCGGAACACGGTGACGGCGACGAGCACGCACACCGCGCCGACGGCGTACGACACGGCCCGAGCCGGAATGCGCCGGCGCACCGGCGCGACCGTCACCACGGCGGCGATGCCGGTGGCGGTGAGGAACAGGCCGATCGGCCACATCCAGTAGTAGTTGTACGCCACGAACCCGAACTCGGTGTCGGGGATGGCAGCAGCGGCGTAGCACCCGCTGGCGAGCGCCACGAGCGACACGATGCCGAGCGCGACGAGGACCCGATGGTGCCGCAACCTGCCCACGACCACTGCGGCGACCATCGCCGCGACCCACACGCCCACGACGGCGGCGGCCCGACCCGTGGAGACGACGGCATCGGGACGGAGGTACTCCCCCATGTGACCCGGAAGCCAGAACGGCGGCACCAACGTCGAGTCGGCGACGAAGCGCAGCCCCTTCGACCATCCGGCAGCTTCGGAGGCGCCGCCTCCCTGGCGCAGCACCGTCGACATGTTGCCGACACCGAACGCCTCGTCCCACAGCGTCTGGCCCCAGCACACGGCGGCGACGGTGCCGGCGATGGCGAGCGGGCGCCCGACCGGGGGCCGGGGATGCTCGCGCCACCATGTCACGGCCAGGGCGACGCCGCCCGTGACGACGAGCGCGAGCGTCTGGTACACGTACGAGAAGTGCGTCTGGGCGATGAAGCTCGCCACCAGCACCGTCCACGGCAGCGCCCACCACGCCCCGGTCACCATGGCGACCGTGAGCCACAGCAGGCACCAGAACGGCAGCAGCAACGCCAGCTGCTGGCGCGCCTCGATCAGGTTCCAGCTGCCCATCGCGGCGTAGAGGCAGACCGTGGCGAGCATCGCCCCGACGACACCGATGCGACCGAGCAGCCGACGGGCGGCGA
>JALZNU010000032.1 GCA_030857495.1 Actinomycetota bacterium
GCGCTCTTCATCGCATTGAGGGTGAGCCACTCGAAGTCGTCGAGTCCCCAACCGAACGCCTCCGCGAGCTGCACGAACTCGGTGAGCATCGACGTGTTGCTCATCAGTCGATTGTCGGTGTTGACCGTGACGCGGAACCGCAGCCGGCGCAGCATCCCGATGGGGTGCTCGGCGATGCTGGCGCACACGCCCGTGTTGACGTTGGACGTTGGGCATAGTTCCAGCGGCGTGCGTGTGTCACGGATGTAGGCGGCGAGCCTGCCGAGGTGCTCGTTGCCGGGTTCGCCGGTGATGTCGTCGACGATGCGCACACCGTGGCCGAGGCGTTCCGCGCCGCACCACTGCACGGCCTCCCAGATGCTCGGCAGCCCGAACGCCTCGCCGGCGTGGATGGTCGTGTGGAAGTTCTCGCGCATCACGTACTGGAACGCGTCGAGGTGACGCGTCGGCGGGAACCCGGCCTCTGCGCCGGCGATGTCGAAGCCGACGACGCCTGCGTCGCGCAGGCGCACGGCGAGCTCGGCGATCTCGAGGCTGCGGGCGGCCGTGCGCATCGCCGACGTGATGGCACGAATGGTGAGGTCGGTGCCGGCGCTGCCCGACGCGAATCCGTCGAGGATCGCGGCCATGACCTCGTCGAGCGTCAGGCCCTGCTCGGTGCACAGTTCGGGGGCCATCCGCACCTCGGCGTAGACGACACCGTCGGCAGCGAGATCGGCGGCGCACTCGTGGGCGACTCGCTGGATTGCGTCGCGGTGCTGGATCACGCCGATGGTGTGAGCGAACGTCTCGAGGTAGAGCACCAGGTCGTTGCGCTTCGCGCCGCGATTGAACCATGTGGACAGGTCGTCGACGTCGTGGGTGGGGAGCGCGTCGTAGCCGTACTCCTTCGCCAGCTCGATCACGGTTTCAGGGCGGACACCGCCGTCGAGGTGATCGTGGAGCAGCACCTTCGGCGCCCTTGCGAGCAATGTCGTGTCGGCGGCGGTCATGCGTTGGCGGCCCCGTGGGCCGCAAGGGCGTCGGCGACGGCGGCGAGCGGTCGCAACGGCATGTCCTCACCCCGCTGCAGCCAGTTCCACGCCGGGTATTCGACGCCCGCCGGGATCGTGTGCAGCGAGTAGGCGTGGCGGCTGACCGGCGATGTGTTGGTCCTGCTGCAGTGGGGGAGGAGACCGTGGAGCACGATAAGCGTGCCCGCTGTCACCGGCAGTGGGACGAGCCTCTCGTCACCGACGTCGGGCAACGGCGTGTCGTCGAGCATCTCGAAGTAGGTGCCGGCCGTGTCGTCGCCTTCGACGTGGCGCTTCATCAGTCGCCGCAGTGTCGTGCGATGGCCGCCGGGGATCGCCCACAGGCAGCCGTTGTCGAGCGTCGCTTCCTCGATGGCGAACCAGAAGCCGATGACGGAGGCAGGTTCGGTGCACAGGAAGGTGGCGTCCTGGTGGCAGTTCACCTCGCCGCCGATGTAGGGCTGCTTGAAGATGTACATGCTCTGCAGCGCCAGCGCGTCGGGCTGACCGAGATCGGCTGCGACCTCCGCCAACTCACGGGTGTAGGAGAACCGCTCGAACTCGGGGTCGAGATCGTGCATCGCGTGCCCGATCTTGTTGACGCTGAGCGATGTCTCGCGAGTCAGCTCGCCGTCGTCGCCGAACGCCGCCTCCTCGAAGAAGCACCAGACCTTCGGTCCGCTGGAGAGGAACTCCTCGTTGGAGGACCTGGTCTGCTCGTTGGTGGTGAACACGGTGCGTCGCTCGGTCGGCTCGAACTCGTCGACCAGTTGGACGGCCCGCCGGCGCAGGTCGTCGCACGCCTCGTCGGAGACGAAGTCTGGGATGACGAGGAAGCCGTCGCGATCGAAGCTGCGGATCTGCTCGGAGGTCAGCATGGTGGCCGTCATCGTAACGCTCGGCCCAACGGCTCTAACCTCTCTGCATGGCCGGCCACGACCTCGACGACCTCACCGTGCTCGGCCGGACCGTCCGTGAACCGATCGACCACGTCGAAGTCTTTCCTGCCCCCGAGCACGTCACGACCGTCACGTTCGCAACGGACGAGGTCTCGTCCGTCTGCCCGATCACGCAGCAGCCGGACTTCTCGCACGTCGAGATCGAGTACGAGCCCGACGCGCGCTGCGTCGAGTCGAAGAGTCTCAAGCTCTACCTCTGGCGGTTCCGTGACCGCCCGATGTTCGCCGAGGCGCTCGCCGCCGAGATCGCCGACGAGATCTTCACCACTGCCGCCTGCAAGAGGGTCACGGTCACGCTCACCCAGCGCCCCAGGGGCGGGATCGAACTGCGTGCCGTCGCCGAACGGGCGCACGGCGACTGAGGCGACACCTCAGATGTCTCTCCAGTGCGTCGCCTCGACGTAGCGGGCGATGTGCCGCACATTTGTCGTCGCGACGACCACTGGCTCCGGGTCGTCGCGGAGCGCCATCACCTGGGCGGCGAGGATCACGTCGCCATCCAGCGCCTCGTCGTGGGCAGTCGGCACGCCCTCGTTCCGGGCCTTGGCCCACAGGGCAGCTGCGCTGCGCATCGTCGCCGTTGTCAGCGGCGCGTAGGGGAGGTTGCCACAGAGTCCATCCAGCCGTTCGACACCGCGCGCCCTCCCGGCGCGCAGCAGCTCGCGTCGCACCTCGTAGTCGGCGATCTCGGGCACGCACAGGCGGTCTCCGCCACGCACGCGCGAGACCGCCCACTCGCGAGCGATTCGCGGGATGCCTTCCGTCGCAGGGTTGCTCAAGAGGCCGAGCGGGCCGCTGTCGAGCACGATCAACACGTCAGAAGGGCCTGCCCTCGCGTGCCCGCGTCGCAGCAAGTGCCACCATGAGTTGGTTCCCTGTCTCGCGCCGTTCGGCTTCGTCGCCGATGCGTGTGACCGCTTCGAGGGCCGCCAGCATGCGGTCGGCACTCGTCGCAACGTCCGTGGCCCGCCGCGCGTAGCGTTCGGCCTTTTTGAAGTGACGTGCGCCCCGGACGCTGCCCTTGGTTCCGGTCGTCGCCCACCCGAGGCGTTCCATCTTCAGCCGGACGGCGACACCAACCGCCTGCCGGAAGCGATGTCCGTCCGACCCTGTTTCGAGGATCTCGCGGATGGCGTCGTCTCCCTCGACGTATCGCACCACCCCGGACAGTGCAGGTCGGCCGTCGAGCTCGGCGTCGACCAGCCGCTGCTCGTTTGCGGGCTCGTTCAGGATCTCGATGAGACGGCCCGTCGCAATCGAGTGTCCGTCCAACGTGGATCGATACTTCGCGGCGTGGGTGTCGGTGGCGAAGTCGTTCCTGGTCAGCACTGTCGTGGCACTCATTCGGCCAGTGTAGAGGTCCAGAAGGCAGACGTCTAGATCTGAGATGTCTTGGAGCTGAAGATCAGCTCGTGGGCGGCCCGTGACGCGGCGAGATAGACCTCGCGTGGGGTCATCTCGTCCGTCACGACCACCACCGCGTCGTACTCGACGCCCTTGTGCGACCACACGTCGCCGGCATCGATCACGGCGACGGTGTCCCACCGCGACCGCAGCTCGGTGTCGGCAGCTGCGACGTCGTCGCGATGTCCGACGTCGATGCCCGTCGGACGGATGCCGTCGAGCACGACCCCGCCGAGATCGTGGAGGGCTGCGTGCTCGTTGAGCCAGGTCGCGATCTCTGCCGACATCCGGTAGGCCGTCACCATCTCCTGGGTCTCGACACCGAGGAGCACAGCGACACCGCCGAGTCCGAGTCCGTCACGCCGGCTCCGCTGCGCGTCGTCACCGACCATCGTCACGCCGGTGGCTCGGCGTAGCACGGCTCGCAGCTGGAGCAGGCTCACGTCCTGCGCCTCGTCGACGATCACGTGCGAGAACCGCGCGGGTGCGCCCTCGAAGCGGGCCCTGACCTCGTCGGCGAACGCGCCGTGGTGGCCGTCGACGCCGGTGCGAGTGAGCCGGCGCAGCGCCTCACGTGCAGAGCACGGCGGGAGGATGTCGGCGGCCGCCCGCGACACGTCGCCGGCCTTCAGCTCGTACCGGCTCGCGATCGCCGACGCGAACGTGGCCCGTCGGTCGCGCCACGAGAGCGTGCGCTGGCGCAGCCGATCGATCAGCTCGTCGACCTCCTGCTGACGGATCCGCACAGCACCGACGCGGATCGACCCCGAGCCGTAGAGACCGGCCTCGAAGTCGTCGAGTTGCCGCAACCACTCCTGCTCGTCGCCACTCGGCGCCGACGGTCCGAGTAGCCGGTCGAAGGTCGTCTGCGTGATCTTCGCCTCGCCGAGCGTCGGCAGGACCGCCGACACGTACCGCAAGAACCGGTCGCTCGGGCCGATGACGAGGATGCGCTCGGCCGTGAGCCGGCGGTCGTGGTACACGAGCCAGGCCGCACGGTGGAGCCCGACGACCGTCTTGCCCGTCCCCGGCCCGCCGCGAACGACGAGGCGCTCGTCGGGATCGAGGCGGACGAGGCGGTCCTGGTCGGCCTGCAGCGTCGCGACGGCGGTCCGCATCGACTCCCCGCGGCTGCGCGACAGCTCGGTCATCAGCGGCGACGAGCCGGACACCTCTCCCGACTCGAAGTCCTCGACGAACAGGTCGTCGATGCAGCCGACGTAGCTCACCCGTCGATGCATCGCGCCCGGCTCGTCGAAGGACGACTGATAGAAGTGCTGAGCGTGCGGAGCCCGCCAATCGACGACGATCTGCTCGCCGTCGTCGTGGATGCCGTAGAGGCCGATCCGCCACGGCTGGTCGTCGTCGATCCGTCCGAACACGACGAGCTCACGCTGGAACTTCTCGACGGCGCCGGCGACGACCGCCGCGATGTACTCGTCCGAGAGCGCGTCGGCGCCGCCGCCGGTACCGATTCGGGAGAACTCGGCGAGCCGCGCCGCAGTGGCACGCCGTGCCCGATCGAGGGCCGCGCGCTCGTGTTCGAGCGTGACGGACGAGTCGAGTGGTGCGCGCATGTGGGGGATCGGCCTTGGGAGGGGCCGTCGACGCTACCGCTCGTGGATGTTCATCCCTCCTGGGAGCCCTTGCGCCACGGGATGCCGGCGCGAGCGGGCGGTCGCAGGGTCTGGCCACGGGAGGCGACCACGATCAGCGTCACGATGAACGGTGCCATGAACACGAACTCCGGGCGGATCTCGTCGACCGACAGGTACGCCACGTACAGCACCGAGAGGCCGAGTGCGACGGCGAAGGCGTCGAGCGTTCTCGTCCTCCACGCCACCACGGTGGCGACGGCGAGCAGGGCGACGACGGCGAGTGCGACGCCGACGAGCATGAGCGTCTCGTCGCGGACGCTCTCGACATTGAACAGCGCGTACATCACGACCGCCGCGCCGGCGACGACGACGGTCGTGGCGATCGAGCGTGGTTGCTGCGCGAGCTGGTAGGCGAGGAAGCCGGCCAGCAGGAACACCGCGGCGAGGATCGCCGCGAGCACGAGCTTGCCGGGATCCAGACGCTGCGTGATGCCGTCGAAGAAGCCGAACAGGCCGGCCCCTGCGGCGACGCCCGCCGGACGCCAGTTGCCGACGACCAGCGTGGCGAGCCCGAGGAAGCCGCGCCCGCCCGTCTGTCCCTGGGTGTAGCGGTTGGCGCCGATCACGAGGACGGCTCCGGCGAGACCCGCGAGCCCACCGGAGATCGCCATGCCGATGTACCGATACGCGATGACCTTCACGCCGAGCGAGTCGGCAGCGCTCGGCCGTTCGCCCGCCGACCGCAGCCGCAGGCCGAAGGCGGTCCGCCAGAGAACGAAGACGCTGACGACGAAGAGCACGACGGCGACGACGAGGTCGAAGCGCAGTTCGGTGGTCAGCGCCTTGAGCAGGCCGGCGACGTCGGAGACGGCGAACCAATGGCGCTCGGCGATGTTGCCGAGCGGATCCCATGTCGTGTCGAGTCCGAACAACGGCCCGCCGGAGAGCAGCGGCATCGTGAACGTCCCCATCTCGCCGTTCATGCCCGGCGAGTTGGTCAGCGAGCCGCCCTGTTCGCCGTCGAACAGCAGGTTCGCCATGAAACGGGCGACGCCGGGGGCGATGATGTTGATCGCGAATCCGCTGACGATGTGGTTGACGCCGAAGGTCGCCGTCGCGAGTGCGTGGACGAGGCCGCCGAGCATGCCGCCCACGACGCCGCCGAGCAACCCCATCCAGGGGTTGAACTCCCACGCCCACCAGCCGGCGAAGGCGGTACCCATCACCATCATCCCCTCGAGGCCGATGTTGACCGTGCCGCTGCGTTCGGCGTAGAGGCCGCCGAGCCCGGCGAGCGCGATGGGCGCAGCCGTGCGGAGCGCGACGCCGAACGTGCTCGCCGACGTGATGTCGTCGTTGTGCGTGATGATTCTCGCCAGCGCCACGGCGACGATCCCGGCGGCGAGCATCCACAGCGACAACGAGCCGGGGAGCCGAATCGTCCGGCGTTCGCCCGAGGGGCGCACCTCGTCGTGGGCGATGGCCGTTGCGGTCATCGGTTCACCATGTCACCGATGCGAGCGACGAGGCGCCAGCCGAGGAGTGGTGACCGTCGGCCTGCGTGGCCGGGGAACGCCATGATCGTCATGCCGGGGCCTCCGCGGGGATCGCCGCAGGCGGTGGT
Source organism: Actinomycetota bacterium (assembly GCA_030857495.1). Taxonomy (GTDB): domain Bacteria; phylum Actinomycetota; class Acidimicrobiia; order Acidimicrobiales; family Ilumatobacteraceae; genus JACDHN01. Next base: position 6,599 of record JALZNU010000032.1, read on the forward strand.
CGGTCGCCGCCAAGCTGCCGCGCCGCGGCACGGGTCTCTGCGTCGTTGCTGATCCTGCGTACCACCTCGTAGGCGATCACGGCGGCGAGCAGGAACGATCCCTGCAGGATGACGCCGATCTCCTGAGGGATGTCGACGAACGCCAGTGCCTGCGTCGCACGTTCGATCGTCGCCCACACGATCGCCGCCGCTGCCATCCCGACCGGATGGTTGCGGCCGAGCAACGCCAGCGAGAGTCCGGTAAACCCGAACGTCGTCGGGAACTGGTCGCCGTACTTGTAGAACGTGTTGTCGGCGATGAGCGGCCCGAGGCCGACGAGCCCGGCGATCGCTCCCGAAATGATCATCGTGATCAGGATCATCTTGCGCGGGTTGATGCCCGCCGCTCTCGCTGCGGTCGGGTTCTCGCCCGACACGCGGAGATCGAACCCGAACCTGCTGCGATTGAGCAGCACGTGGTAACCGATGCCAAGAGCGATCGCGACGGGGAGGAAGAGGAACAGCGCTTGATCGAGTGACACCCCGAAGATCGATGTGAGGCGCGGGAGTCGGGCGCTGTCGGGCAGCACCCGCGTCTCGCGGATGTTGGTCTTCTCGGGATTGCGGAAGTGCTCGCTGAGGAGGTAGGCGATGAGGTTGGTGGCGACGTAGTTGAGCATGATCGTCGAGATCACCTCGTTGACGCCGCGGTACGCCTTGAGCACCGCAGGGATCGCCGCCCACGTGGCGCCGACGAGCACGGCGATGACGACGATCATCCCGATGTGCAGCACGGGCGGAAGATCGACGGCTGCACCGGCCGCTGCGGCCAGCATCGCCGCGAGCACGTACTGGCCGTTGACGCCGATGTTGAACAGGTTCATCTTGAACCCGACGGCGACGGAGATGGCGGCGATGTAGTACGGAACGGCGCGGTTGACGATCAGCGTCACGGACTGCGTCGAGTCGATCTGGCTCAACATCGCTTGGAACGCCGTGAGGGGGTCGTTCCCCGAGATCCACACTGCGATCGACGAGACCACGATCGCGGCGACCGCGGCGACCGCGGGTGCGGCGAACCCGCCGAGCAGCCGGTTGCGGCTCACGGCGTCGCTCCCGCATCCCCATCGCCGCCGTGGGCACCGGTCATGAACCCGCCGAGCTCGCCGGCGGTGACGGTCTGGGGGTCGAGCTCGGCGACGATGCGTCCGCGGAGCATGACGACCAGCCGGTCGCTGAGCCCGATCAGCTCGTCGAGATCGGCGGAGATCAGCAGCGTCGCCAACCCCTCGGTGCGCGCATCTCGCAGGATGTCCCAGATCACCGCTTGGGCGCCGACGTCGACGCCTCTCGTCGGGTGGGCGGCGACGAGCACTCGCGGGCCGGCCAGCATCTCGCGCCCGACGATCAGCTTCTGCTGGTTGCCGCCCGACAGCGTGAACCCGCTGACGTCGATGCCGGGAGTGCGGACGTCGAACTCGTCGACGATGCGCGCCGTGCGTTCACGGGCGGCGTCGCGGTTGATCAGCCCGCCGCTGGAGAACATCGGGCTCGTCTGGTGCCCGAGGATGACGTTCTCCCACAGGCTCATCGACAGCACCATCCCGTCACGTTGACGGTCCTCGGCGACATACCCGAGACCGGCCTCGCGCCTCGCCGAGTTGGAGCGACGGGAGATGTCGATCCCGTCGAGCAGGATCGTGCCGGTCGCAGGACGGAGCCCCATGATCGCCTCGATCAGCTCGGACTGGCCATTGCCCTCGACGCCGGCGATGCCGACGATCTCGCCGGCGCGCACGGAGAACGAGACGTCGTCGAGCGGCTTGTGCCCGGTGTACACGGCCGACTCGATGGCCCCGGCGAGACCCTCTGCCAGGGCAGCGGTGTCGACGCCGACGGCGGACGTGTCGATGGTGAGGTCGCGGACGTCGAGGCGGGTCTCGTCACGCACGGTGGCTTCGCGGGTCTCGGGCGATGGCAACTCGCTGCCGACCATCATCTCGGCGAGCTCCCGGGCGGTGACCTGCGACGGATCGTGGACCTCACCGACGGTCTTGCCGGCGCGCAGGACCGTGATCGCATCGGCGTTCTCGAGCACCTCGTCGAGCTTGTGCGAGATGAAGATCACCGTCGCTCCCTGCCCGGTCAGCTGCTCGAGCGAACCGAAGAGCTCGTCGACCTCGTGCGGGACGAGCACGGCCGTCGGCTCGTCGAGGATCAGGATCTCGGCGCCGCGGTAGAGCACCTTCAGGATCTCGACGCGCTGCTTGTCGCCGACGCCGATGTCGGCTACGAGATCGTCGGGATCGACGTCGAGCCCGTACTGCTCGGACAGCTCCCTGATCCTGCGCTTTGCAGCCCGGGAGTTCAGCGCAACCGTGCCGGGCTCGCTCCCGAGCACGATGTTCTCCCACACCGTGAAGTTCTCGGCGAGCATGAAGTGCTGGAACACCATTCCGATGCCGACCCGGATGGCGTCCGACGGGCTGCGGAAGTGCGTCTGCGTGCCGCGGACGAGCACCTCGCCCTCGTCGGGCTGGTGCGCGCCGTAGAGCGTCTTCATCAGCGTCGACTTGCCGGCGCCGTTCTCGCCGACGATGGCGTGCACGGTGCCGGGGCGGACCTTGAGGTCGACGCCGTCGTTGGCGACGACACCTGGGAAGCGCTTGACGATGTCGCGCAGCTCGATGGCGTAGCCGGTTTCGGCAGGACGCGTATCTGCGACGGCCGAGGTCATTGGGTTGATGTTCTACTCGATGCCGACGGGTGGACCGGCCCCGGACGCGACGGTGGCGTCCTTCCCGCGGGGGATGGACGCCACCGGACGTGATCGTCGTGGATCAGGTCACGATTCGGGAACCGTCGGCACCTTGATCTCGCCGTCGATGATCTGCTGCTTGAAGTCCTCGAGCTGTGGCACGATGTCGTCGATGTTGCCGCCGCTCGTGGCGTACCCGACGCCGTCGACCGAGAGGTCGAACACCTGCACGCCGCCGGCGAACGTGTCGGAGGCCGCGGCCTTCGACGTCTCGTAGACGGCGACGTCGACGCGCTTGAGCATCGAGGTCAGGATGTAAGGCTGGAGGCGGGCGTCGACGGTCTGGTACTGGTCGGAGTCGACACCGATCGCCCAGACCTCACCGGGCTCGCCGGCGGCTGCCGCCGCCTCGAAGACCCCGGCGCCGGATGCGCCGGCGGCGTGGTAGACGACGTCGGCGTCGGCTTCGTACATCGCCGCCGCGAGCTCTTGGCCCTTGGCGTCGTCATTGAACCCGATCGCGGGGTCCTCACTGATGTACTGCGGGATCACCTCGATGTCGGGGTTGACGGCCTGAGCACCGGCGGTGTACCCGGCCTCGAACTTCTTGATCAGGTCGATCGGCACGCCGCCGACGAAGCCGATCGTGCCGGTCTGCGACTTCAGCGCTGCGGCGGCACCGACGAGGAACGAACCCTGCTCCTCGGCGAAGACCAGCGAGGCGACGTTGTCGGCCTCGACGACGGAGTCGACGATGGCGAATTTCGTGTCGGGGTTCGCAGGGGCGGCCGCGCCGACGGTGTCGGTCCAGAGGAAGCCGACGGCGACGACGAGCTGGTTGCCACCTTGGACCGCGGTGTCGAGTCGGGCGGCGCGGTCGGCGTCACCAGACGGGGTCGACTCGGTGGGGTCGACGCCGAAGTCGGTCGCCGCCTTGTCGAGGCCCGCAGCTGCGG
>JALZNU010000234.1 GCA_030857495.1 Actinomycetota bacterium
CACATTGCGGTCGGCGTCGTATCTCGCCGCGAAGCATGCCGTCACGACCGGTCGCCGTCGCTTCGCCAACAAGGGCGGCACGCGTGCCGTGGAAACCCGTCTCCGGGCCGAGTGTCCCGCGGCGTTCCTGCGGTACGAGCGCGTCGATGCCATGGCCAACTCTGCGAACCGCGTGATCGACGAGGTGGCCGGCGGGTCGGGTTTCCTCGACGCCATCGGATGCCTCGAGCAGGGCATGTCGCTGCAGGTCACGAACCGCACCGATCGCACGATCGGGGCGCTCGTGTTCGCCAAGTTCGACAAGGGCCGCCGCACCATCCAGGGTTCACCGCCAGTGGTCGTCTGGCGGCTCCGTCCCGGCGAGTCGCAGCAGTTCACGGCGCCGGCCGGACCCGAGGCGGCGGGCTATCGCGGTCCGTGCAGCGCGATCGCCGTGCCGTGGCTCGCCCGCGAGAGCCCGGCCACCACCGCGACGTTCCCGCTCGACGGCGACGGCCGTCCGAAGCCACAGAAGGCACGTCACGCCGACGGCATCCCGGCGTCGGTGCGCAGAACCTACATGTATCGGGACCGGTTCGAGTGCAGCGGCGCACGCGAGCTGCTGCAGGGCGTCGCCGATGTGCGCAGCGGCTCGTTCGACCGGCGCCGTAGCAAGGAGCGCTGCGTCAAGGGGGGTGAGCGTCGCCTCTTCGTCTGCCGCAACGTCGAGCGCTCGGGCCCGTACGCCGTCGTGCAGGTGAAGCTCGCCCCGGCCCGGGTGGCCGTCAACGGCAGGCCGCGCCGCGAACCGCGCAAGTTGATGGTCGGCGTGCTGCGGCGTTCGCCACAGGACCGGCGCTGGCGGTGGGTGGTCGAGCCACGCCCGGTCGGGTCGGGTCCTGACGTGCGTTGTTCGGTGCCGGCGCTCCCGATCGGCGAGGCTCCTCGACCACGTTGAGGTTCGGATCGGCGCGCAGGGTCGCCGCGTCAGCCGTTCTTGCCTTGGTCTCGTAGGAAGCGCTCGATCTCGCCGGCGAGCTCGTCGCCGGTCGGCAGGTTCGCCTGGTCGCCCGCGGGATCTATGGCAGGGGGACCGGCGGGTTGCTCGTCCTCGTCGTAGACCTGCTCGAGCTGTGCGACCATCGCCTGGTGCTCATCGTTCGTGCTGACGAGGCGGTCGAGGCGGTCACGGTGCTCGAGCGCCTCGCTGCGAAGCTCGGCACCGTCGACGTGCACGTCGCCGTGCTCGTTGAGCGCGTCGAGCAACGTCACCGACGCAGCCGGGTAGGGCATCGCGGCGACGTAGTGCGGCACCTGCACCCACAGTGTCATGGCGGGGATCTCGCGTGCGTGCATGGCGTGTTCGAGCACGACGTTCATCCCTGCGGGCAGGTCGATGGTCGTGCGCCTCGTGGGCATGCGATCGCGCAGCGTCGCAGACGGTGTCGTCACCGAGAGTCGGGGAGCGCGAGTGTGCGGCGTGGCGTACGGGTAGGCGCCGAGACCGACCATCGACGAGACGCCGAGATCGACGGCGAGCTGCGCGACGAGGTTCGAGAACCGATGCCACGCCGAATCGGGTTCGGGTCCGCACAGCAGGAGCACGTCCTTGCCCTGGCGGTCGTGTCCTGCGAGCAGGTTGATCGATGCCCAGCGAAGCTCGGCGTTGAGGCTGTCGCGCAGCGACATCACGGGTCGCCGGGCACGAAAGTCGATGAACGCGTCGTCGTCGAACTCGACGAGCGGGTCGGCCTGGCACTCGTCCACGAGCACCTTCATCGCTCGCTCGCCCGCTTCTGCAGCGTCGATCCAGCCCGTCATCATCACCACGAGGTGCGGCCGCTCGAGGCGAGCCGGGTCGGCGACGTAACGGTGGTCGCTGGTGTCGCGCGGCGTCACCGGTGCGGCTCCAGGAGCTGGCGCGACGTTGCCGCGGCCGCCTCCACCTGGCGGGCGAACGGCTCGAGCTGGGACGGGTCCTGGTCGCCGAGCGCGCCGCCGAGGTAGCGGGCGTAGACGCCCTCGAGGATGCAGGCGAGCTTCCAGAACGCGAAGGCGATGTAGTAGTCGAGCCCGGACAGATCCCGACCCGTGATCTCGCCGTAGTGCGAGGCGATGCGGTCGCGTCCCCAGAAGCCGTCGAGCGTCGTCGCCTGACCGCCGGCCCATGCCGAAGGCTCGTCGTCGGGTCCGGTCCAGTACACCATCAGCAGGCCGACGTCGGCCAGCGGATCGCCGATCGTGCAGATCTCCCAGTCGAGTACGGCACGCACGCCACCGTCGTCGCCGAGCATGCAGTTGTCGAGTCGGTAGTCGCCGTGCACGATCGCCACATCGCGCTGGGGCGGCGCGAGTCGGGTGAGCGCCTCGTGCGCCTCGTCGACGGCGTCGAGATCACGCGTCCGGTGCTGGTTCCACTGCCCGTACCAACGCTTCAGCTGGCGTTGGAGGTAGCCGTCGTGTCGCCCCAGCCCGCTCAGCCCGGCGGCGTCGAGGTCGACGGCGTGCAGCGCGGCGAGCGTCTCGGTCAGCGAGGCACTCGCCGCGGCGCGCGCCTCGGTGGACAGCGCGCCACGGGCGATCTCGGCGTTGCGGGCGACGACGCCGTCGACGTGCTCCATCACGTAGAACGGCGCCCCGGTGACCTTGTCGTCGAGGCACAGGCCGAACGTGCGGGGCACGGGCACGGCCGACTCGTGCAGCCCGCTGATGACCGTGTGCTCGCGCGCCATGTCGTGCGCGCTCGACAAGACATGGTGCAGCGGTGGACGTCGCAGCACGCGTGCCGTGCCGGCGGCGTCGTCGACGCGGACCGTGATGTTGGAGTGTCCTCCGGCGATCTGCTCGAACCGGAACGGCGGGGTTGCACCCTCGACGTGCTCGGCCAGCCAGTCGCTGACGGGTCCCGCGTCGACCCCGGGCACGGCTCCTGTCATGGTCGTCACAGTAAGGGAGCCTGTCCCGAGGCGCGCAGTTAGCCTTAGCACCATGGCGATCGATGTCACGGATGCAACTTTTGACACAGAGGTCGTCGAGCGGTCGAAGACGACGCCGGTCGTCATCGACCTGTGGGCCACGTGGTGCGGGCCGTGCACCACGCTCGGTCCGATCCTCGAGAAGGTCGTCGACGCCACGGGCGGGCAGGTCGTGCTCGCCAAGGTCGACGTCGATGCCAACCCCGCCATCTCGCAGGCCTTCCAGGTGCAGTCGATCCCGGCCGTCTACGCGATGAAGGACGGACAGCCCGTCGACGGATTCATGGGCTCGTATCCCGAGCACTTCGTGCAGGAGTTCGTCGACAAGCTGCTGCCCTCGGCAACCGACGTGTTGCAGAGCGAGTTGCTGGGCGCAGGGGACGAGGCGAGTCTGCGCAAGGTGCTCGATGCCGAGCCCGGCAACGAGGAGGCTGTCATCGCGCTCGCTGAACTGCTCGTGGAGCGCGGTGAGACCGAGGAGGCGCTGGCCCTGCTGGAGCGCATCCCCGAGAGCGACCGCACGCGCAAGGTGGCGGCGACCGCTCGGCTCGGTGATGAGCCGGCCGACGACTACGACAACGAGCTCGTCGGACTTCTCGATCGCGTGCGCGAGGACGACGAGGCGCGCCAGCGGTTCGTCGACCTGCTCGAGGTGATGGGTCCCGAC
>JALZNU010000235.1 GCA_030857495.1 Actinomycetota bacterium
CACGGGGTCTCGCTGCGCGATGTCAGCGCCGCCGCAGGTCAGCGCAACCATTCCGCAGCGCAGTACCACTTCGGTGACCGGTCCGGAGTCATCGGCGGCGTCTTCAGCAATCGCATGGCCGAGGTCGATCGCCGCCGGCGCGAACTGCTCGACGCCGCCCCGGCAGTGTCCGACGACGTCAAGGGCCCGATCGAGGTGCTCGTGCGGCCACTCGCCGACATGGTCGTCGCAAGCGACGGCTGGTACGCCCGCTTCCTCGCTCGTGCCCGGTGGGATCCCGTGAGCCTCGAGATCATCGGCGCGCAGCCCGAGGCGTACTCGTACCACGCGGCCAGAGCGAGGCTCGCCGACGCGCTGGCGGCACTGCCACCGAAGATCCGCGCCAGTCGCCTCGACCAGATCGACCACGTCGCCGTGTGCACGCTCGCGGGGTGGGAGTGGAGTCGCGACCGTGGCGAGGAGCGCCTCGATGCCGAGGTCATGATCGACGAGATCATCGCTACGAGCGTCGCCATCGCCTGCGTCCCGCCTCCCCGGGCGGTCACCGACCTTCAGGCGTCGCCGGCCACGTAGCGGGCGTAAGAGTCGAGCACCGTGAGCACCTCGTCGCGAGGCGCGGACGGCAGGCTCAGCACGACCTCGGCGAGGCCCAGCGACGCGTAGTGGTCGATCTTGCCCGGGCTCGGCATGACGCCGAACGGAACGACAACGGGCGTCCCTTCACGCCCCGCCTGCGACCACGCCCGCTCGAGCTCGGGCAGCGTCCTCGACAGGCCACCTCCACCGATCGGCATCCACCCGTCGGCCCACTCGCAGAGGTGGGCGAACAGCGTCGGGCCGGCGCCACCACCGAGGAGCACCGGCGGCCGCGGCCGCTGCACGGGCTTCGGCCACGACCACGATGCCGAGAACTCGACGAACTCGCCGTCGAACGACGCCTCGTCGTCGGTCCACAGCGCCGTCATCGCCGCCACGTGTTCGCGCACCCGTTGGCGCCTCGTGTGCATGTCGACGCCGTGATGCTCCATCTCGTCCTCGTTCCAACCGAACCCGACACCGAACACAGTGCGCCCGCCACTCAGGTGATCGAGCGTCGCCCACGCCTTGGCGTAGGCGATGGGCTCGTGCTGGGCGACGAGCGAGATGCCCGATCCGAGCACGAGACGCTCGGTCACGGCGGCGCACGCCGAAAGCGCAGCGATCGGGTCGAGGCAGCGCCGGTACATCTCGGGCAGTTCGCCGCCTGTCGGTGCCGGCGTGCGACGACCGACGGGGATGTGTGTGTGCTCGGGCACGAACAACGAGTGGAAACCTCGCGACTCCGCCTCACGGGCGAGCTCGACGACGCTGATCGACCGATCCGTGGCGAAGATGGTGAGGCCAATGCGCATCGATCGATGGTAGGCGGCGCCCGGCAGCGCATCGGGACCGGCGCTTACGGGTGACGACGAGTGTTCGTCTGGCGACCGAGGGATTCTTCGGCGATCGGAGGCGGTGTCCGATTCTCCGCCGCGGGCGCGGTGGGGCGGGATGTGGCAGGTTGGCAGCTTGCAGGACGACGAATCCAGTGACGTCAACGGGGCGAGCAGCACCGAGCGGTGGCTGCGTGGCATCGAGACGCTGTTGCTCGGCGGCGGCGAGCGCTTCACCGCCGAGGAAGTGCGCGCCGCGGCCGGCGTCGACGAGGAGTGGTCGCAGCGCCTCTGGCGGGCGATCGGGTTCCCCGAGATCCCGCCGGGTGTGCGTGCGCTCACCCCGGCTGACCTCGAGGCACTGACGCAGGTCGCGGCACTGCGTCGCGCCGGGCTCGGCGACGACGACCTCGCCAACGTGACACGCACGGCGTCGCTCGCGATGGCCCGCATCGCCGACGCCGTCACCGCGGAATCGACCGTGTGGGCCAACGTGATAGGAGCGACCGACGAGTCCTCGTCCGAACACGTCGACCCACTCGCAACGTTCGAGTCGCTGCTGTCGTACCTCAGCCGCCGCCAGCTCCTCGCCGCCGTGCTGTGGCGCACCGCCACCACGGGTGACGACCTCGATTGGCCGAACCTCGCAGTCGGGTTCGCCGACATCGTCGGGTACACCGAGCTCAGCCAGCAGCTTCCCGGCGACGACATCGCCGATCTCGTCGGACGGTTCGACTCGGTGACGAGCGACGTCGTCGCCGACGGCGGCGGCAGGACGGTGAAGATGATCGGTGACGCCGTGCTGTTCACCGCCGAGACATCCGCTGGCGCCTGCGAGATCGCACTGACTTTGTCCGCCCGGCTGCACGCCGACCGCGACACCGGGTTCCCTGGCATCCGAGTGGGGCTGGCGTGGGGCCCGGTGCTGGCACGCTTCGGCGACGTGTACGGCCCCGTCGTCAACCTGGCCTCACGCCTCGTGGCGGCCGCCCGCCCCGGCACCGTGCTCGTCGGCGCCGAGATCGCCGCGTTCGTGTCCGACGACGAGCGGTTCGTGACGCGGTCGTTGCGGGCACGCCGGCTCAAGGGCCTCGGGCGCGTCCAGCTCCACGCGCTGCACCGCGCCGACCCGTGACGGCGATCGCCACGGTCACATCAGTCACAGCGGTCACGGCTCGACGGTGATCGTAAAGCGTGCGGCTCCCTGCGTGCCGTTGCTGTCGAGCACCGTGTACCACACGGGCGTCGCCATGGCCTCGAAGCCCTCGGCACGGGAGTACGTCACGACACCCTCGTCGTCGACGGTGTAGGCCCCCTCGCCCGGCACGTCGAGTGAGGTGCCGCCGTCGGACAGCACCGTTCCCTCTGGCAGACCCTCGCTGCGGAGCAAAGAGGTGCCGCGCTCGAGCTCCGCGTCCTCCGCCGGTTCATCGTTGTCGATGACGTCGACCTCGATGAGCCCGGGCGCAGACGTCGACACCTCGTCGTCGGTGCCGAATGCCGGCTCGTCGACTGCGACCGCCAGCAACGCAGTGTCCCGCTGACCGTCCGGGTCGGTCACCTCGTAGCGCATCGCGGCGGAGGGGCCCGTGAACCCGAACACCGGGTCGAAGGTCACCACGCCGCTCTCGCCGATCGTCGACTGGCCCTGTCCCGGCACGTCCAGCGAGCGCCCGTCGTCGGACACCGAGCCGCCGGCGGGCTGTCCGTCGGCGGGGAACCGCACGGTGAACGCGCCGCCCGCAGGCAGGTCGTTGGCGAGCACGGTGACATCGAGGGCGGTGTCGAACGCAGTCCGCTCGAAGTCGTCGCGAGCCTGTGGGACTGCTCGCGACACGTCGACCGTGATGGTGGAGGTGGTCCGCACGAGATCCGTGTCGGCGACGGTGTAGCGGATGGATCGGGTCGCGCCGGCGAACGACGGATGCGGCCTGAACGTCACCCAACCCTCGTCGTCGATCGTGTACCCGCCCTCACCCGGTACATCGAGCGTGGCGCCGTCGTCGCCCCGTCGGGCGCCGGCCGGTTGGCCGTCCTCGGTGAACGCAACGGTGTCGCGTAACAGATCGGTCGATCGGTCGATGCTCCCGCGGTCGTTGACGAGCGGATTCCGGCGTACCTCGATGCCCTGCGTACCGCTCCATCGATCGGCGATCGCCTGAGGCGGGTCGGCGACGTCGACGGTGAGCCGCGCTGTGCCCCTGCG
>JALZNU010000236.1 GCA_030857495.1 Actinomycetota bacterium
TCGAAGAGCCGGGCGAGCGCGGCTCTGTCGGCCGCGCTCATCGCCGCGATGTCACGGTGCCGGAGCACCTCGGTCCTGCTCGCCGAGGCACGGACGACGGTCTCCTCGCCTGACTCGCCTCCCGCGCCGTCGCCGTCCCCGAGATCAGCCTGAGCGGTACGTCGCGGGGACTCCCGCGACGAGGCGGGCGCGAGGCCGGTGCCCGCGAACCAGGCCGTGAACACCTGGTCGTAGCGGTCGAGGTCCTCACGTGTCCCGCACAGCGTGGCCCGCCCCGTCCAGTAGACCGCAGCCTGGTCGTCGAGCCCGACCGCCACACAGCCGCGCAGGAACGTCGTCGTGCGATCCATCGTGACCGGGACCCCGGCGGCGCGTACGGCGACCGCGAAGGCGCCGAGGATCTCCTCAACCGGGTGTGCCGGTGCCGTGGTGGTCATCTGGACAAGATCCTGGCGAGGGAGACCCGCACCCGCTCGGCGTCCTCGCGGTACTTCAGCACCGCCCCGAGAGTGGCGGCGGCCGTCTCGAGGTCGAGGTCGCTGGCGCCCAGGGTGTGCAGGGCCTGTGCCCAGTCGAGCGTCTCGGCGACGCCGGGGGGCTTCACGAGGTCGTCGCGTGCTCGCAGTCGGCTGGTCGCCTGGGCCACCTGCTCGGCGAGGCGCCGGGGCACGTCGGGCAACCGGCGCCGGACGATCTCGATCTCCCGCATGAGGCCGGGATGGTCGACCCAGTGGTAGAGGCAGCGGCGCTTGAGCGCGTCGTGCACCTCGCGGGTGCGGTTGGACGTGAGGACCACGATGGGAGGCGTCGCAGCGACGACGGTGCCGTACTCGGGGATGGTCACCTGGTTCGTCGAGAGCACCTCGAGGAGGAACGCCTCGAACTCGTCGTCGGCGCGGTCGATCTCGTCGATGAGCAGCACGACGGGGCTGTCGCGCAACGCCTGAAGGATCGGGCGGGCGAGCAGGAACCGCTCGTCGAACAGCGACTTCTCGACCTCGCTCTGGTCGACCGCACGGTCACCCGTGACCGCCTCCACCGTGCGCAGGTGCAGGATCTGGCGGGCGAAGTCCCAGTCGTAGAGCGCCTGGCTGGCATCGATTCCTTCGTGGCACTGCAGCCGGATCAGCTTGAGACCGAGTGCGGCGGCAAGCGCCTCGGCCAACGCGGTCTTCCCGGTGCCGGGCTCACCTTCGAGCAGGAGCGGGCGGTGCATGGCCAGGGCGAGGTAGCCGATCGTGGCCAGCCCGTCGTCGGTGAGATAGCCGGTCTGCGACAGCCGAGCCTGCAGCACGGCGGCGGACGTGACCTCGGCGAGCCGGCACGGACTCGCGGCATCGGTGGGAAGCGACATCAGACCAGCCTCGTGCACCGCGCGCCATTCCCCAAGAGCCTCGGTGGTGTCGACGTCGCGACCCGACCCCAGGTCACCGCACTCGAGCTGGTCGACGCGGTTGTCGGCGAGGTAGTCGCGGGCACCGCTGTCTCCCCTGGCCACCTGGATCACCCCGGTCCAGTGCTCGCGGCCGATCAGGACGGGGTGGCCCGGCACCCCGTCGTACGCCGCCCGAGCCAGCGTGTCCGGCCCCGCCTCGACGAGCAGCCGGCGTACGACGGACTCGCTGACGTCGGGAGTGTCGACGAGCATCACGAGCACCCCGATGTCGTCGGGCCGTTCGAGCATGACCTGGTTCAGTCCGGCGCGCAGCGATGCGCCCATGCCCTCGTCCCAGTCGGGAGCCTCGACGACCACGCACCCCGTCGGAACCAGCGCCCGCACGGCCTCGGCCTCCGCGCCGACGACCACATAGACCACGGACGTGCCCGCCGACTGCAGGGTCTGGGCCGCGCTAGCGACCCACGGTGTCCCGTCGCTGCCGCGGACGAGCGCCTTCGGCTGGCCCAGTCTCAGGCCGGCGCCGGCAGCCAGCACGAGGCCGACGACCCGGTCATCGACGAAGACATCGGCGGCTGTCGCAGACGGGTCCATACGACAACGGTACGTTTCCGGCGGGATCGCCGCGCTCAAGCTCCATCTCGCGCATGGCGTGGAGCACGTTGCCATGGGCGAGCTTGGTCAGCTCGGTGTCGGACCAGCCGCGGCCGCGAAGCGTGTCCAGGAGCAGCGGATAGCTCGACACGTCACCCATCCGCTCGGGGAAGAACGTCGCGCCGTCGTAGTCGCCGCCGAGCCCGACGTGGTCGACGCCCGCGACCTCCCGGACGTGCTCGGCATGGTCGGCCACGTCGTCGACCGTGCAGGCAGGTGGCGGGTGGGTCTGCATCCGTTCGGCGAGCACCGGGTCGACGTCGGAGAAGCGGCGGCGGTCGCCACCACGTCCCTCGGTGATGTCGAGACACTCCGCGTACCAGTCCGCGACGCCCTGGTGCACGAACATCGGGACGAACGTCACCATGCAGACGCCGCCACCCCGCGCCATGTCCGCGAGCACGTCATCGGGGACGTTCCTGTCGATGTCGCACAGCTCCTTGGCGCAGCTGTGGCTGAAGACCACCGGTGCGACCGTGGTCTCCAGGGCGGCACGCATCACGTCGGGCGACACGTGGGAAAGGTCGACGAACATGCCGAGCCGGTTCATCTCCCGCACGACCTGGCGGCCGAAGTCGCTCAGTCCGCCGAGGACAGGCTCGTCGGTGGCGGAGTCGGCCCAAGCCACGTTCTCGTTGTGGGTGAGCGTCATGTAGCGGACGCCGAGCTCGTACATCATCCGCAGGGTGCCGAGCGAGCCGTCGATGCTGTGGCCTCCCTCCATGCCCATCAGCGAGGCGACTCGTCCGGACTCGACGGCGAGATCGACGTCGGCCGCAGTCGTCGCGAGCGAGAGGTGGTCGTCATACCGGGCGACGAGGCGCTTGACGAAGTCGATCTGCTCCAGCGTGGCCGTCACTGCTGAGTCGCCGACCAGCCGGCACGGGACATACACCGACCAGAACTGTGCGCCCACCCGGCCCTGGCGTAGCCGGGGCAGGTCCGTCTGGAGTCGCGGCTCGCCGGCGAGCAGGTCGGCCTGGTCGAGCTCGTAGTCACACAGCTCGCGCATTGCCCAGGGCAGGTCGTTGTGGCCGTCGAAGACATACAGCGGATCCGTCACAAGGGCATCCTCGCAGCGGCGTGCGATAGTCGACCCATGCCCCCGCTGACCCCGGACGAGGCGGCCGCCGTCGCGGCCGTTGACGACGAGGAGGTTCTGCGCGACCTGTGCGACCTCGTCGCGATCGCATCCGTCGACGGCACCCCGGGCGAGGCCGAGGTGCAGCGCTGGGGGGCGGTCCGACTCGCCGAGCTCGGCCTCACCGTCGACTGCTGGGACATCGACGTCGCCGCCGAGCAGCGACAGCCCGACTTCCCCGGGATGGAGGTCGAGCGCGCCACGGCCGTTGGGTGCGTCGGGGTCATGGGCGATGCCACGGATACGCCGGCGCTGGCGTTCTACGGACACACCGACGTCGTACCGCCGGGCGATCTCGAGCGCTGGCCTGACGCAGACCCGTTCACCCTCCGGGTAGTGGACGGGATCGGCTGGGGCCGCGGCTCCTGCGACATGAAGGCCGGCGTCGCGGCAGCGCTCGGCGCGGTGGCAGCCGTACGGCGATCC
>JALZNU010000237.1 GCA_030857495.1 Actinomycetota bacterium
TTGGCGCTCACCGGCGTTGCCGTGGCCGGCTTCGTGCCGGCGAGCACGTTCGCCGAGAAGCCGCTGCCGGTGAACTTCGGTGGCGACGGCGTGACGCCGGAGGCGACGCCGTTCGCCCGCGTTCCTGCCGGGGCGGAGGCGGTCAACGACCGGGTGTCGTTCGGCGACGACCTGCCAGACTCTGCGACCCGCTACGAACCGTCGAACGACTTCTTCTTCGTCACGATCACCGAGCCGCCGCAGTCGGCGCTGTCGTGGTTCGTCGGTCGTGACGAGCTACCGATCGAGTTCCTGACCGACGTCGAGAAGTACGGCCTCTCCACCCCGAGCGAGCGACGCCAGGTGTCTCGCCAGATGATGGCGACGTCCGAGCAGGTGGCGCAGTTCGTCGCCCTCGATCGCGCCGGCTACGAGGTCGAGCTGATTCCCGGTGAGGTTGTGGTGAGCGAGCTCGTGTGCTTCGAGGTCGAAGAGCAGCGCTGCACCCGCACCGCGCCCGCCGACGAGGTGCTCGACGCAGGCGATGTGCTGCTCGAGGCGGCCGGGGAGAAGCTGGAGAACCTCGACGACCTCGCCGCCGTGCTGAAGGGCCGCGCACCCGGTGACGTCGTCGCCCTCACGTTCCAGCGTGGAGCCACGAAGAAGACCGTGGACGTCGAACTCGTCGCCGATCCCGACGAGCCGGAACGCAGCATCGTCGGCTTCGTGCCCGTCGAGACCTTCCGGGTCGTCCTGCCGTTCGAGGTGGACATCGACACAGGGGAGATCGGCGGGCCGTCGGCGGGCCTCGCGTTCACGCTGTCGCTGCTCGACGACCTCACAGAAGGTGATCTCACGCCGGGACGCGACATCGCCGTCACGGGGACGATCGGGGTCGACGGCACGGTCGGGCCCATCGGCGGGCTTCCGCAGAAGGTGGAGGCGGTCAAGCAGACCGGTGTCGACGTGTTCCTCGTGCCGGCCTCGCAGGGCGATCTCGACGCGGCGATGGCCGTCGCCGGCGACGACATCGAGGTGATCCCCGTCGCCACGGTCGACGAGGCCATCGCCGAGCTCGTCCGCCTCGGCGGCGATCCCGTCGAACCGTCGTCCTGACCGTCCTGACCGTCCTGACCGTCCTGACCGTCCTGACCGTCCTGACCGTGCGCAATCGCCTCGATTGCCACCACCTGCGAGTCGGGCGGTTCTACGCTCGCTGACATGGCTGTCTCCTCGTTCCCCCGGCCCGATCCGTCCTCCCCGAACTCTGTTGCGCAGGCGTCGTTCGGTTCGGTGCGCAAGGGGTTCGACCCGTCGGAGGTGCGTGAGTTCCTCGGCCAGGTGGCAGCCGAGATGAACCGCCTGCGCGAGCGCGAGCGCCAGCTCGAACAGTCGCTGCTCGAGTCGAAGGACGCGCAGTTCGGCAGCGAGCGCATCGACGACTCCACGGCGACGCGACTGCTGGGCGAAGAGGCGGCGCACATCCTGCAGGCGGCTCGCGAGTCCGCAGGGATGGTGAAGTCGAAGGCCGAGGAGGGCGCGTCCAGCATCCTGCGCGAGGCCACCGAGGAGGCCGCGAGGGTGCGTGAGGAGGCCGACATCGAGGCCGCCCGCCGCCGCAACGACGCCGTCACGCAGGCCGAGGAGCAGCGGTCTTCCGCCAAGCAACAGGGCAGGGAGATGGTCAACGAGGCGCGCGCCTATCGCGAGCGGGTGATGGGCGAACTGACTCGCCGCCGCGATCTCGTGCGCACCCAGATCGACGACCTGATCCGTGGACGTGAGAGCCTTCTGACGGCGTTCAACGCCGCGCGAGATGCCGCCGACGACGTGCTGTCGCGCATCGGTCCACTCGGCGACGCCGGGACGCCCTACGAGCTGCCGGCGCCACCGCCGATTCCCGACGCCGACCTCGACGCCGGCGTGCCGGCGTTCGGTGGCGGGGACGAGCGGGCGACACACGAGGCCGAGCCCGCACCCGAACCCGAGCCCACGGCGGCGTTCTTCGACCAGGACGACGAGAACGAGGCAGTCGACGGTCTCGACCCGCAGGCCGCCGCCGATCCTCTGCTCGCCCCACCGACGTTCGGCGAACCGGTGGTCGAGGAGACGGGCGTCGGACGCAGCGGCAGCGTCGTCGAGCTGTTCCCCGCCGGCGCACCCACCGACGAGACGGCCGACTCCGAGATCGACGACGAGAAGGATGACGACACGGGCGAAGACCCGAACGACGACGCGCCGGGTGATGGCAATCGCAGCCGATCCAACGTCGACAACCTGTTCGCCCGATTGCGTGCCGCCGACACCGACACCGACGGCGACACCGAAGCCACAGAGTCAAGTGAGTCGACGCCGGCCACCCATCAGCTGCCCGTCGTCGACTCCGAGCTCGACGGCGCAGATTCGACCGCCGCGACGTCACCAGGAGGGGCCGAGGAGGAGGGCGACGAGCTGAGCCCTTTCGACCGACGTGATGCGCAGCTGACGCCGCTAATCGTGAGCGCCGCGCGTCGCGTGAAGCGGGTGCTCGCCGACGAGCAGAACGAGGCGCTCGACGCGCTGCGCAAGGGCGAGCCCGTGCGTGAGGTCGGCGAGCTGCTCGGCGCGGAAGTCGAACGGGCGTCGCGCTACGTCGACGCGATCGCCGACGAGATGGAGGCTGCGGCCACGGCCGGCGCAATGTCGGTCGCCGACGATCCCACCCCCGACGTCGCTCACTCGGGCGCGCTCGGACCGGTGCGTGAGGCGTTCGCCGCCAGCATCGTCGCGCCGCTGCGTGAGCGACTCGAGCGAGCTGTCGCCGACGGCGACGGCGACAACGACGGCGTGGCGAAGAAGGTGCGTGCTGTCTACCGCGAGTGGAAGACACGCCAGATCGACGACCAACTCGACGACGTCTTCCGTCTCGCCTACGGGCGGGGTGCGCTCGTGGCGCTGCCGCCCGGAAAGCCGGTGCGCTGGATCGTCGACCCCAACGGCCCCGCATGCCCCGACGCCGAGGACAACTCGCTTGCAGGATCCGTTGCCGCCGGTGACGCGTTCCCCACCGGTCACGTGTGCGCACCGGCGCACGCCGGCTGCCGCTGCCTGCTCGAGCCCGACCGCCAGTAGCTTCGACGCCAATGCGGCGTTCCTCCGATCTCCCGCGACGAAGTCGCGTCAGCGGTCGCGCGATCGTCATCACGTTCGGCGTGCTGTTCCTCGTCGTCGCGGTGTTCGGACGGGCGATCGCTCGCATCTACATCGAGTACCTGTGGTACTCCAGCTTGGAACGCGCCGATGTCTTCTGGACCCGCCTCGGTGCTCAAGCGACGATGTTCGGGCTGTTCGCAGCCGTGTTCCTCATGCTCGCGTTCGTCAACCTGGTCATCTCCGACCGGCTCGCCCCGAAGGCGTTCCCGGCGAACGTCCATCCGTACGTCGAGCGGTTCCACGACCTGTTCGGGCGCCGGCTGTCGCTCGTGCGCTACGCCGTCGCCGTGGTCGTCGGCATCGTGCTCGCCGCACCGGCCACGAGCCAGTGGCAGAACTGGCTGCTGTTCCGCAACGCGCAGTCGTTCGGTCGCAGTGATCCGCAGTTCAACGTCGATGTCGGTTTCTACGTGTTCCGGCTGCCGTTCATCATGT
>JALZNU010000033.1 GCA_030857495.1 Actinomycetota bacterium
GGCCGACCCCGACCGACATGACCGACATCAGCGTGTCGGCCACTGCGCCGAGACGCTCGAACAGCTCCTCGACGACCCTTCGGAAGCCCGGAAGCACTGCGTCCGGGAGCCACTGGTTCGGCCCGTCGAGCCGGAGGTACGGGGGCATCGCGTAGGCGGGGTACGGCGGGTTCTCCGTCGAGACGTCGAGCTGCTCGCGGTGGTCGACCCTGTTGTCGGTCAGCTCCGCACCGACTCGCTCCCAGCCGCGGAAGCGGCGCGAGCGGATCTTGTCGATCTGCGCCTTGACCTCGTCGGGGAGCTGGAAGAACGCCTGCAGGTGATCGAAGTACCGGGCGCGGAAGCGGTCGGGCACGCCGTGGCCGACGAGGTGGAAGAACCCGACCTCGTGGCAGACGCGACGCACCTCGTCTGCGAGCGCGGCCTGCGCTGTCGCACCTTCGTGCCATCGTCCGAGATCGATGTCGGGGATCGTCGTGAACGGTGCTGCCGGCGAGTAGTCCGCGGTCACACCCATCGAGGTCCAGGCTACGGCAGGTAGCGTGATCACCATGAGTCCACTGGAGGCACTGGGAAGGTCGGACACCGACACATCGCCCGGGAGCGACCAGCTCATCTCCGTCACGCCGGTCGCGCTCGAGAAGCTGATCGAGCTGCGCGCCGAGGAGTCCGACGCCGAACAGCTCGGCCTGCGCCTCGAGATCGTGTCCGAACGGGGCGAGGACTTCCGCTACGACCTCAGCTTCTGCGAGTACCTCGACGCCGGGTTCACCGACGAGGTGCGCACCCACGACGGCCTCAAGGTCGTCATTCCTGGCAAGGACGTCGAGATGCTGCAGGGCGCCACGCTCGATTACAACGACACCACCGGTCTCGTCATCCGCAACCCCAACCGGCCTGGCGCGCCGAGCGTCGAGGGCCTCACGAACGACGACGAGCTGTCGGCACGGGTCGAGACGATGATCTCCGACGAGATCAATCCTGCGCTCGCGGCGCACGGCGGGTTCGTGACGTACGTCGGCCACAACGGCGAGGGCATCGTGTTCTTGACGATGGGCGGCGGCTGCCACGGTTGCTCGATGAGCAAGATGACGATGCTCGACGGCGTGCAGACGATGGTCGTCGACGCGATCGAGCAGGTGACGGCCGTCAAGGACCTCACCGACCACACGACCGGCGAGAATCCCTTCTACTCGTAGGACTTGAGCGGCAGGCCTTCCCCGCCGCTCTCAGCGCGCGGTGGCGAGCATGACGACGCCGACTGCGAGGAAGAGGCCGCCCGAGACGTAGCTCAGCGTCGACCTCGGGATGCGATCGCCGAGGAACCGGCCGACCACGGCGCCGACCGCGCCGGCGGCGATCAGCCCCAGCGTCGCACCGATCCACGTGAACGCCGGGTCGCCGGAGTCGGCCGCCAGTGTCGCCGTCGCCAGCTGGGTCTTGTCGCCGAGCTCGGCGACCGTCACGACCGTCGCCACGAGGAGCACGGGCGAGCGCATCCGTCCTTCGCCGGCGTCGGGCGCCTCGTCAACACCGTCGTCGGGGTGGCGCGCGCGGCGTAGCTCGAGGAGGCCGAAGATGATGAACAGGATCCCGCCGCCGATCGCCAGCGGCCGGTCGGGGAGCGCGGCGCCGAGTGCCCCGCCGACGACGGCGGCGAGCCCGGCGGACAGCGCGTAGGCGATGACGAGACCGGCGAACACCTGGCGCAACGAGTAGCGGGCACCGAAGCTCATCGCCGCGAGCTGGGTCTTGTCGCCGAGCTCGGCGACGAAGACCACGCCCAGTGCGCTGAGCAGTGCCGTCACGCCGGGGTGACCGAGAGACGAGCGACGATCTCGTCGTGCAGGAGACCGTTGCTGCTCACGGCCGTGCCCCGGTCGTGCGCCGGGACGCCGGCACGATCGGTGAACGTCCCTCCCGCCTCCTCGACGACGAGCCGGACGGCGGCGAGGTCGTAGTCGGCGACGCCGACGGCGTCGATGGCGACGTCGAGCGCTCCTTCGGCGACGAGCACGTGTTGCCAGAAGTCGCCGAGAGAGCGCGACCGTCGGGCGGTGAGGGCGATGGTGGTGAGCTCGTCGACGAGTCCGAGCTCCCGCCAGCCCTCGTTCAGGGTCACCGACACCTGAGCATCGGCGAGATCGGCGATGGCCGAGACCCGGCAAGGACGGTCGCCGACGAACGCTCCGCCGCCGCGAACGGCAGACCATCGCCGCCCGAGTGCCGGCGCCGAGACCATTGCGACCTCGACCTCACCGTCCACGACGAGCGCGATCAGCGTCGCCCAGACCGGGATGCCGCGCGTGTAGCCCGACGTGCCGTCGATCGGGTCGATGATCCAGCGCGCAGTCGACCCGGGGTCACCCTGCAGGCCGTGCTCCTCGCCGACGACACCGAGGTGCGGCCGTGCCTCGGCGAGCGCGGCAACGATCGCCGCCTCGCACCCGCGGTCGATCTCGGTGACCTCGCTGTGGTCGGGCTTGTGCTCGACGGCGAACGCGCGGCGCTCGAACGCCGGGAGTGTGATGGCGTCGGCGATGTCGGCAAGGCGCGCGGCGAGGTCGAGCTCGGACGCGGCATCCACCGTTCAGGAAGGGAGCTGCCGGATGGCGGCGACGAGTCCGTCGGCGTCGAGACCGAGTGCGGCGTGGATGTCGCCCGGTGCCCCGTGGGGGATGAAGCGCAGCGGCGTGCCGAGCACGGTGACCGGGATCGTCGGGTCGAGCTCGCGGATCCGCGCTGCCGCGCTGGCGCCGATGCCGCCTTCTGCGAGCCCGTCCTCGATCGTGACCACACCGCCGTGGCGGGCAGCGTCGGCGATCATCTCCTCGTCGAGCGGGGCGCACGACCGGACGTCCCAGAGGGTGACCCGTCGGCCGAGCGTGGCGGCCGCACGCTCGGCGACCTCGACCATTTTCCCGATGGCGAGCACGCACACGGACCCGTTGCCGGCGACGATCTGGCGGGCGCGCAGGCCGACGCCGACGTCGTGCTCGGGCACCTGGCGTGCCGAACCTCGTGAGTAACGGATGGCCACCGGGCCCTCGTCACTGAGCTGGACGGCATCGGTGAGCATCTGGTGCAGTTCCTGCACGCTCGACGGGGCGAGGATCCGCATCCCTGGCACCTTCGACAGCAGGGCGAGGTCGTACACGCCGTGATGGCTCGGCCCGTCGGGTCCCGTGATGCCGGCGCGATCGAGGCAGAACACGACGGGCAGGCGGTGCAGCGCGACGTCGTAGACCACCTGGTCCCACGCCCGGTTGAGGAACGTCGCGTACAAGGCGACGATCGGGCGCAGCCCTGCCATCGCCATGCCCGCAGCGGCCGTGACGGCGTGCTGCTCGGCGATGCCGACGTCGAAGAAGCGGTCGGGGAAGCGGGCCTGGAACGGCAGCAGTCCTGTTGGGCCGGGCATCGCCGCCGTGAGGGCGACGATCCGCTGGTCGCCCTCCGCGACCTTGATGACCGCCTCGGCGAACGCCTGCGTGTAGCCGGTGGGCACTGCCTTCGGGGGGCCGACGTTGGGATCGAACACGGGCGCGTCGTGAAGGTGCTTCTCGTCGTCGTCCTCGGCCGGCGGGTAGCCGCGACCCTTTTGGGTCAGTACATGGACGACGATCGGGCCCTCGCTCGACAGCTCGACGGCGTTGGCGAAGGCCTGTTCGAGCGCCTCGATGTCGTGGCCGTTGACGGGTCCCGTGTACCTCACGCCGAGCGCCTCGAAGAACGCGGGGGGTTGCAGGAACTCGCGTACGCCGGCCTTCATCGCCTCGAGCGCTCGCTCGGCGGGCAGGCCGACGACGGGCAGGTCGCGCACCCAGTCCTCGATCCGGCGCTGGCGTCGCACGTAGACCGGGTTGAGCCGGATGTCGGTGAGCGCGCTGGCGAGCTTCTCGGTGATCCGTCCCGTGGGGACGCGGGGCACCTCGCCCGTCACCTGTGCCTCGAACGTGGCGGTGCGCCGGCGCTCCATGCTGGCCGACAGGTTCGACACGGTCGGCGCATACGAGCGGCCGTTGTCGTTGAGCACGATGATCACCCGCTTGCCGGAGTGACCGAGGTTGTTGAGCGCCTCGTAGGCCATGCCGCCGGTCATCGACCCGTCGCCGAGCACGGCGACGACGTGGCGGTGCTCGCTCGCCCCCTGATCGCGGGCGGTGGCGAGCCCGTAGGCGTAGGACAGGATCGTCGAGGCGTGACTGTTCTCGACGAAGTCGTGGGGGCTCTCCTCACGCGAGGGGTACCCCGACAGGCCCCCGCCCTGGCGGAGCTCGGCGAACTGGTGCTGGCGGCCCGTGACGATCTTGTGCACGTAGGCCTGGTGGCCCGTGTCCCACAAGATGGCGTCGCGGGGCGAATCGAATGCCCGGTGCAGGGCGAGTGTCATCTCCACGGCGCCGAGGTTGGAGCCGAGATGTCCGCTGTTCTCGCTGACGGCTGCGACGACGAAATCGCGGATCTCGCCTGCGAGCTCGTCCAGCTGGTCGTAGTCCAGGTCACCGAGATCGGAGGGCTGCGTGATCCGTTCGATCCACATGGTTGCCAGCGACGCTAGCGGGCCGTGACGCCGGTCAGCCCTGTGCCGGGTGCACGACGGCGTCCTCGTTGCGACGGATCCAGCGCTTGTCGAGGCGGTCTTGGTTCCAGCGGTGGAATCGCCACCCGATGAGCGATCCCAACGTGAGCACGAGCAATCCCCCGACGCCGTCGATCCAGTAGTGGTTCCCCGTGACGATGATGCAGAAGAGCGTGGCGAGCGGGTAGGCGAACACGGCGATGCGTTGCCATCGCCGGCGCAGCAGCGGCCAGGCGCCGATGGCGCACCACGTCGACCATCCGATGTGGAGGCTGGGCATCGCCGCGTACTGGTTGGAGAGCTTCGTAATCGCGTCGGAGTCGAAAGACCACGGTCCGCCGTAGTCCTTCAACGTGTCGACGAACCCGAACGTGCCGTCGGGGTTCTCGGGCCGTAGCGGGCTGGCGATGCAGGCGCCGCCGAAGCGATCACAAGGCGTGTCGAGCAGGCGTGGCGGCATCAGCGGGAACGTTGCGAAGCCGATGATCGCGAGCGCCGTCATCGCCAGCAGCGTGTTGCGGAACTGTGGGAACACGCCCGGTCGCTTCCGGAACAGCACGATGAACACGGCCACCGTGACGGCGAAGTGGGCGGTGCCGTAGTACGTGTTCCAGAACTGGATGAACCACTTCTGCGGCAGGAACAGCTCCTGCATCGTCTCCTCGTGGTAGAGCCCGATGAACCGTTCGAGCCGGACGATCCGCTCGGCGTTGTTGAAGGCCTGTTCGGGGATGCCGTCGGCGGCGATCTTGCTGGAACCGAACTGGTTCCTCGTCCAGGAGTAGATGAGGTAGAAGCCGACGATCAGCGCCGCTTCTTTCCACCACCGCATCCGATGTTCACGGTGCGGCAGCACCGTCGCCTCGGACACCTGCATAGCGACGTCAAGATTAGGCCCGGGTACGGTTCGCCCAATGGGCATGTTGGATGGTCACGCCGGCGAGCAGACCATCGCTGCGCTGGCCGGATTCGGCGTTGAGACCATGTTCACACTGAACGGTGGGCACATCTGGCCGTTCTACGAGGCTGCGCGCAACCAGTCGATGCGCGTCGTCGACACACGGCACGAGCAGACCGCGACGTTCGCCGCCGAGGCGATGGCCAAGCTCACGCGCCGCCCCGGCCTGGCGGCGCTCACGGCGGGACCCGGCATCACGAACGGCGTGTCGGCGATCACCTCTGCACACTTCAACGGGTCACCGCTCGTCGTGCTCGGCGGTCGGGCGCCGTCGGGCCGTTGGGGTGCCGGGTCGCTGCAGGAGCTCGATCACGTGCCGATCGTCGCCTCCGTCACGAAGTCGGCGTTGACCGTGACCGACCCCGCAGCGGCGGGAAAGATGGTGCACGACGCCGCCGCGCTGGCGATGACGCCGCGGCGCGGTCCCGTGTTCCTCGACTTCCCACTCGACGTCTTCGGACCCTCGGCGGGCGAGGTACCCGACGTCGCCGACGGCGAACGGGGCCCGGATCCAGACGTCGACGCCGTCGGCGAGTTGGCGGCCGCGCTCGCCGGCGCCGAGCGACCGGCCTTCATCGTCGGTAGCGACGTCTACTGGGCCCGTGGCGAGGCGGCGCTCGTTGCGCTGGTGGAACAGTTCGGCATCCCGTGCCTGTTCAACGGCATGGGGCGGGGCACCATCCCTGCCGATCACCGGCTGGCGTTCCTGCGCACGAGGGGTGTCGTCAAGGAGCGCGCCGACCTCGTCGTCGTGTTGGGGACGCCGCTCGACTTCCGACTCGGCTTCGGTCGGTGGGGAGACGCCCGCGTCGTCCACGTCGTCGAGGACCCGTCGTCGCGAGCCGCGCACGTCGACGTGCTCACGGTGACGGGTCGGCTCGCCGAGACGTTGGCGATGCTGGCGGACGGCGTCGGGCCGAAGGACCCCGCCGGGCGGGCGGCGTGGGTCGCCGAGCTGCGGACGGCGGAGTCGGCTGCCGCCGAACGCGATGACCAGCTGCTCGATGCGGACGCGGATCCGATCCGGCCGAGTCGCATCTACGGCGAGCTGCGCCGGCGACTCGCCCGCGATGCCGTGGTGATCTGCGACGGCGGCGACTTCGCCTCGTATGCCGGCAAGTTCGTCGAGGTTTACGAGCCGGGTTGCTGGCTCGACACGGGTCCGTACGGCTGCCTCGGCAACGGCCTCGGCTACGCCATCGCTGCCCGGGTCGCCCGCCCGTCCTCGCAGGTCGTTGCGCTGCTCGGCGACGGAGCCGCCGGATTCAGCCTGATGGACGTCGACACGCTCGTGCGACACGGACTGCCGGTCGTCATGGTGGTCGGCAACAACGGGATCTGGGGGCTGGAGAAGCACCCGATGCAGGCCATCTATGGCTGGGACGTCGCATGCGACCTGCAGCCGCAGACCCGCTACGACGAGGTCGTGCGCTCGCTCGGCGGGGACGGGGAGACGGTGAGCGAACCGGACGAGCTCGGTGGGGCGCTCGACCGGGCCTTCGCTGCCGGCTGCCCGTACCTCGTCAACGTGCTCACAGATCCCGCCGACATCTACCCGCGCACGTCGAGCCTGGCCTGAGCGCTCGTCGCCGGTCCAGGTTCAGCGGACGCGGAAGCCGGCGACGCCCTCCGGCGGCTCCTCGCTGACGTCGACGGCATCGACCTCGGCTCGCGGCGGGCCCTGACGGCACCACGAGACCGCCTGCGCAACCTGGGACTCCGGGCCCTCGAACACGGCCTCGACGCTGCCGTCGCGGCAGTTGCGCACCCACCCGGCGAGGCCGAGCTCGACCGCCTCGCGACGGCACGAGTCGCGGAACCAGACGCCCTGCACCCGACCGTGCACCTGCACGCGGAAACGAACCCGGTCAGGACCGACCACGAGCCACCACGCCACCATTCTCGCCGGACCCCTCTCGTGCGCGTCTGGGCGGTTTCTCTTTCAGCAGTTGAGAGAAATCCCGCCCAGACCGTGAAATGGGACGATTCCCGCCCAGACGGTGGTGGGCCGGGGCCGTCAGCGCGGGTCAGCGGGTCGTCGCCCGGACCATGGTCCAGGGCAACGGCGAGCGCACCTGCTCGACTTCGAAGACGCTGGCGACGAAGCGGCGGAACCCCCAGCGTGTCCAGTGGTTGACGTGGCCGGGCGTGTTGCCCCAGTCACGCACGTAGCGCCGCCGTGCGAGGTTGCCCGCGCGCCACACGGGCTCGAACGGCACCGACAGCACGAGTGTGCCGGTGCAGACCCTGGCGAGCTCGTCGAGCGCACGTGCCGGCTGGGGGATGTGCTCCATCACCTCGATCGCCAATGCGAGGTCGAAGGCGTCGTCGGGGAAGGGAAGCCGTGTCGCGTCGGCGAACATCGCCGAGACGCCCCGTTCGCGCCACTGGTCGGCGAGTTCGGGATCGGGGAGGTCGACACCGACGATCTCGGCGTCAGGGAACCGAGTGCGGGCGCGATCGAGCACCTCGCCCTCGCCGACGCCGATCTCGAGCACGCGACGCGGCGCCAGCCCGTCCAACATCGAGTCGAGGCTGCGCAGGAAGCTGGCCATCATCCGCTGCTCGATGGGGTTCGTCGACCCGTACTTGTCGTACGTATTGCCCGTGGGCACGGTTGTGGTGCCATGGCCACCTGCAGGTGGCGTGACTGTGGAACGACTCATGACGGCGGCACCTGGGATCGCTCCTTCGTTGCCCGCACGATGAGGTCGGCGAGCAGGCCGACCGTGACGGCTTGGAGACCCGCCATCAGGATCAACAACGTGTTGGCGGCGAGGCGGAAATCCTTGTCGATCCAGTCGAACACGAGCTTGCCGAGCCCGATGCTGAGCAGCAGCAGGCCGATCGGCAGGAACACCTTCAGCGGGTTGTACGACAGCGCCATGCGCACGACCTGCAGCAGGTAGCGCTTCGTGTCGCGCCACCAGTGGAACTTCGACGTGCCCGCCCTCGGGAAGTAGTCGATCGGCACGTAGTGCACGCTGTAGCCGTTGGACAGGAACGACATCGTCAACGTCGTGACGCACGAAAACCCCTTCGGGAGGTGGTGCACGTACTGCATCGCGACGTCGCGCCGGAACGCCCGCAATCCCGAGTTGAGATCCTTGATGTCCGTCTCGGTGAGGTAGCTGGCGAACTTGCGGATGAACCACTTGGCGGGGACACGGAAGAACCGGTGCGTGCCCTCCTCGGTGCGTCGCGCGCCGACGATGTGGTCGTACCCGTCGAGGGACTTCACGAGCTCGGGGATCTCATCGTTCGGGTACGTCATGTCGACGTCGGTCCACACGACGATGCGACCACGTGCCGCAGTAGTTCCCGTGCGCCTGGCCGCGCCAGACCCCCGGTTGGTGGCATGACGGATCAGCCGGATGCCCTCGATCAACGGCAAATCGTGCTGCGAACCGTCGTCGGAGCCATCATCGACGACGACGATCTCGAAGCTGTAGTCCGACTGCTCGAGCGCGGTGACGATGCGATCGATCTCGGCGCGGAGGTGGCCCCGCTCGTTGTAGATCGGCAGCACCACCGAGACGTCGCACGGCGCCGCATCCTCGACGGCGGGCATCACGAGCACTTCGACATGAACCGATCGAGGTCGACCACGACGCGCGTCACCTTGCCGGCGGCGACGAGGCCACGTTCGTCGAACGCCGACACCGAGAACGTCAGCCGTCGCCCCTCCACCTTGTGCAGTACCGCCTCGGCGCTGATCGCACTGCCCACCGCCGTCGGACGCAGGTGGTCGACGCGCACCTTCGTGCCGACAGTCGTGGCGCTCGACGGGAGGTGCCGCGACACGGCCGAGCAGGTTGCCTCCTCGCATAGGGCGATGATGCGCGGTGTGCCGAGCACGTCGACCGTGCCAGACCCGAGCGCCCTCGCCGTGTCGTCGCGCGTCACGTGCGTCCGTGCCTCGCCGCGCAGTCCGACGCTCAGCGCCATGGTACGACCAGAGCCATAGTGTGCCGAGGCTAACGCCGAGGGGCCAGCGGTAGCATTCGCAGCCGTGATCGATACCGACGTCGTCGAGCGAGTTCTCGCCTCGGCGCTCGCCCACGGAGCCGATTTCGCCGAGATCTACGCCGAGGACAAGCGCTCCACCTCTGCCGGCTACGACGACGGGAGGGTCGAGCAGCTCACGAGCGGTCGCGACCGTGGCGCCGGGATCCGCGTCATCGCCGGCGAGCGCACGGGGTTCGCCCACACGGCCGACCTCAGCGCCGACGGGTTGCTGCATGCCGCAGGCGTTGCTGCAGCCGCAGCCGGGAAGGGATCGGGCGCCAGCGCCTCCGCGTTCGGCGCGCCATCGGCGAGCAGCGACCGCGCGGTGCTGATCCCCGACGCCATCGGCAAGGATCGAAAGGTCGCGTTGCTCGCCCGCGCCGACGAGGCGGCTCGCGCGGCCGGCAGCGAGATCGTCCAGGTGTCGGCGGGCTACGGCGACAGCCGCAAGCACGTGCTCGTCGCCAACACCGACGGCGTCCTCGCCACCGACACGCAGACCCGTGTCCTGTTCCGCGTCAGCACCGTCGCCTCCGGCGACTCGGGGATGCAGACGGGCTACGAGTCGTTCGGCCGCACCGGCGGCTTCGAGGCGTTCGACCAGGTCGACGTCGCCGACATGGCGGCCACCGCCGCCCAGCGGGCCATCACGAAGCTCGGTGC
>JALZNU010000238.1 GCA_030857495.1 Actinomycetota bacterium
TGACGGCGGTTCGGCGGCGATGTGCGGTGCCGGGATCGCGAGCGCGACGGTGCCGGCGAGGCAGAGAACGAATGCCGTTCGCTTCGGTAGGGACGCGCGCACGCTGATCGGACTCATGATTGGCACAAGGGGCCGCGCCGGGCGGGAACCGAGCGGAAGGGACGAGTTCGAATGATAGTGCGGTTCGAACGACGCCCCCCAACCGGAGCGTCCGGCGACACTCGATCCGGCGCTCGGCCGGGAAGAGAACGGGGTGCGGTGAAAGGTTGGCGGCGACGTGGAACTCTATGTCGCTGATGGACGCGTCGCATCGTGCCGAGTCGCCGCCGGGGGCCGCCGATCTCGATGCGCTACTGCTGCCGGTGCGGCGGGCGCTCGTCGCCCGGTACGGGACCGACGTCGGTGCCGAGGCGGCAGCGGAGGTCGCCGTGTGGGCCGTCGAGCACGACGAACGGCTGGCGCCGATGACGAACCCGGGCGGCTACCTGTTCCGGGTCGGGCAGACGGCGGCGGGACGGCTGTTGAAGTGGGGGAAGCGAGAGGTTCAGTTCCCAACCGAACCGCGCTGGGACGACGCACCCGATCTCGACGGCGATGTCTTCGACGCACTGCGTGAGCTGCGCGAGGAGCACCGCACCGCCGTGCTGCTCGTCCACGGCTACGACTTCACGTATAGCGAGGTGGCCGACCTCCTCGGCGTGAGCGAGTCCGCGGTCACCAACTTCGTGCACCGCGGGATGACCAAGCTCCGCTCGATCCTCGGAGAGGAACCCTCATGATCGACCTCGAAACGCGACTCCGCCGCGCCGCCCGCCTCCTCGACGAGGTGACGGTCAGCGACGGCGACAGCAGCGACGAGACGGCAGTGACCGTTGCGCCGGGCAGCGGACCCCGGCAGCGGTGGCCGATGGTCGCCGCCGCAGCAATCGTCGTCGCCGCCGGAGTCGGCACCATCGCCCTCCTCAACAGCGACGGGTCAACGGGTCCGGCCACTGCGCCTCCCACAGCGGGGACGACCTCCGAAGAGCAGATCCTCACCGGGCCTGCCGCTGTGTCGCACGCGCCGAAGGTCTGCACGGCGGCTGACCAACAGGTTTCCTCAGAACCGGATTGGCGTCAGTATGCGGACTATCGGACTTGGACACGCGATGGCTGTTTAGTTCGTATCGATGTGCTTGCTGACCGTCCGGGCCCTGACCATTGCGACTACGGTTCAGTGCGAGTAATCATCACTGGTGACCCGATGGGCGAGCGGTACACCAACGACGGAGACGATATCGAGTACGTCCGGGATCCAAGAAATCGAATGGGTCTGGCTGATGCTCTCGATCTGGATTCCACTCTCCCTGATACGGCCATGGAAACGGGATACCGGTCTGAGGGTGAAGCAATTTGGCTCGATCCACTGGATCCCCTGTCGCTGTACCTCGTCACAGACGATCGAGTGGAGAAATGGCCGCGTGTCGATTCCGTCCTCTGTGAGTAACAGTGTTAGGTGGTCGCCTGGGCCGGTCGCTTCGTTGCTGTTGACGTTGAGCACGATGGCCCTGTTCATCGCCGGCGACGAACCCGTGTATCGGCTGACCAGCGGGGGAAGCACCCATGACAATCGTCACCGATCCGCCGGTTACCACCGCGCCGGTCGACACCGGCACACCAACCCGAGAGCCGGGAGTCGAAACCACGGCTCCGCTTGACACGGTCGCGCAGCCCGACACGATTCCCCCTGTCGTCACCGACCCGACCACGCCCCCAGTCGAACCAGCGACGAACCTCGAGGACGTCCTCAGCGGCCTCGGCGTCGACCTGTCGACCGCCCCACCCGGGGCAGTGCAACTCGGTGACGCCCACTTCTGCGGCGTCACGACGTGGGTCCGCCCGGCGGTGTCGAGCTTTCAACCGGTCCGGCCTGCGCGCTGCTTCAGCGAGCGACAGGATTCGGAGCGAGCCGTGTTCGTCCTCCACGAGATCGACCGAAGCGGCAACCAGGTCCACGTGTGGCGCTCGATGCCCGGCGAGGGTGTCCGCGTCGATTCGTTCGACGAGGACACCGCAGCCTGGAGCGATGACCGCTGCGACCGCGTGCGCTTCAGCGCCCCGGGTCGGTTCGGCGGAGCCGAGTTCCGCTGCGCTGGTTTGTAGGGCTCAAGACCGTCCACTCGTCGGCGTGCACCACGCCAGCGTCAGCGAAAACACGAGACATCCCCGGAAAACGCTGACACAGGCGATTGGCATCGGCGAGCGAGCGTCAGCTCGACGGATCAGGTGGGCGGACCAGGGGATCGGTTGTGCACTCCGGGGATGGCGGTGACGAGGGAGATCAGGTCGTCGAGCGTCGCTGCATCTCGCATCTCGGCGGCGCTCACGACGACCTGCGTCGAGCCGTCCCGCACGAGGAGCCCGACGGCGAGCTCCACGCCGGCAGCGTCGATGTCCGCTCGCGAGGCGAGCTCGTCACGGTGGAGGAACTCGACGGGCATGTCGAGCGACTCCACGAACTGACGCCATCGATTGTCCATGCCCGTCGTGGCGTACGTCAGCTTGCACAGCGCGCACGGGTACGTCGACGGGCTCGCGAAGCGATGCCAGGTGTCCTTCGCCGCGTTGAGCAGCCCGCTGTCGGCGTTGTAGACGAACACGAGCCGACCGGGGGTGATGGTCGGCGATCCCTCGCCTCGTGAGGCGCTGGTCATCGAATCGATCAGTCGCTGGCGAAGAGGGCGTCGACGAACTCGTCGGGATCGAACGGGCGGAGGTCGTCGATCGTCTCGCCGATGCCGACGAGCTTGACGGGGATGCCGAGCTCGGTCTCCACGGCGAAGACGATGCCGCCCTTCGCCGACCCGTCGAGCTTCGTCAGCACGACACCGCTCACCTGCGTCGCCTGCTCGAACTGGCGCGCCTGGGCGAGCCCGTTCTGGCCAGTAGTGGCGTCGATGACGAGCAGCACCTCGGTCACACGCCCCGCACCCTTCTCGGCGACGCGGCGCACCTTGGACAGCTCGTCCATCAGGTTCGTCTTGGTGTGCAAGCGTCCGGCCGTGTCGGCCAGCACGAGCGGGATCGAGCGCGACGAGGCACTCTCAACGGCGTCGTACACCACGGCCGACGGATCGCCACCCTCGTTGCCGCGCACCATCGGCGCACCGGCGCGCTCGGCCCACGTCTCGAGCTGTTCGGCGGCCGCTGCACGGAACGTGTCGCCCGCAGCCAGCAGCACCTCGCGGCCAGCGCCACGCTGCTGCTTGGCGACCTTGCCGATCGTCGTCGTCTTGCCGACGCCGTTGACGCCGACGAACATCCACACGTTGGGGCTCGTCGCGTCCCCCGGCTCGTACTGCAGCTCGCGATCGGCACCCACGAGACGGGCCTTCATCTCGGCGGCGAGCGCGTCGAGCAGCGCACCGGGCTCGATGATCTCCCTCGCCTTCACCCGGGCACGCAGGCCGCCGAGCAGCTCATCGGACACCGTGACGCCGACGTCCGCACGCAGCAGCGCCTCTTCAAGGTCGTCCCACGTCTCGTCGTCGATGGCGCGCCGGCCGCGGATGCCGGCGAAGGCACCGGTGAACGCCGAGCGCGCCTTG
>JALZNU010000239.1 GCA_030857495.1 Actinomycetota bacterium
TCGACGGCACGTCGCATCGGCTCGGCGTCGCGCCTCATCGTCGACAGAAGGTAGCCGCCCTGGATCGTCGCCTTCGCCTCCTCGGCCAAGCGCCACGGGTCGGCGTCGGGGCGCAGCTTCCTGAACACCTTTCGATCCGAGTGGATCTTGCTCAACCGCAAGAAGCTGTGGCTGGTCCTCGGCGTGATCACCACGCTGTACACCGTCGCGGCGACCGCCCTGGTGATCTCCACCGCCGAGCCGCTGCGCCAACAGAGCGAGGGAGGGTTGGCTCTGGAGGCACTGGTCGGCGCCGGCGGGGCGACGATGGCGGTGATCTTCTCGATCGCCTTCGGCTTCCTGCTCGTCCTTGCGACGTTCATCAGCAGCACCGGGAACGAGTTCACCCGTGGCACGTTGCGGGCGGCGCTGACGTTCCAGTCCAGCCGCGTGTCGTTGATGGCCGGCAAGCTGGCGGCACGAGTGCTCGCGGCGGCGATCATGATGGCCGGTGCCTTCGCCATCGGGGCGATCACCGCCGCAGTCGTGGCGCCCGCTCAGGACATCGGCACCGACGGCTGGTTCGGCCGCCTCGACGCCCTCGGCGACGCCGTCGAGGACTACCTGCGGGCGATCGCCTACGTCGTCGCGTTCGGAATCATCGGTACGACCATCGCCGTGCTCGTCCGCTCGACCCCCATAGCCCTCGGCATCGGTCTCAGGGGCACCAACGGCCGGCCAGCCCGCCGCGCCACACGCGGTCCCGTCAGTCGAGGACGTCTGTCAGGCTATGTTCAGGACGCATTCGTCATGATGGTTGACAACAACCGATGATCGCACCGACGGAGGTACTCCCCGATGAAGCACACCCGCAAGATTCTCGCTGGAGCGGCACTCGCCGCTCTCGTGGCAGGGGGCGGCGTCACGCTGGCGGTCGCCCAAGGCGGCGACGAGGACGGCAACGAGACCGACCGACCGATCAGCGGCGCCGACCTCGACCGAGCATCCGAGGCCGCGCTGGCCCACACCGGTGAAGGCCGGGTGAGCGGCACCGAAGTCGGTGACGAGGAGAGCTACTACGAAGTTGAGGTCACCCTCGACGACGGCAGCCAGGTCGACGTCCAGCTCGACGAACGGTTCAACGTCGTCGGTGACGAAGCGGACGGCGCCGACGACGAAGGCCGTGAGGACTGACGCGACGGTTCCCTCCGCAGGGGCCGATCCCCACCTATCGTGACAGTTTTCACTGTCACCGCATGTCGACAGTCTTGACTGTCAACGTTACTCTGCGTGTATGACCTCGTCGTTGACGCGCGCAAGCACGGATGAAGTCGGCCCCACCGCCGAGGAGATCGTGGTGCACGGTCGACGGATCTCGCTCCGCCAAGCGGGCAGTGGCCCCGTCGTCCTCCTCATCCACGGGCTGGCATCCACGAACGACACCTGGAATCCGGCACTCGCCGAACTGTCTAGCCACTGCAGCGTCGTAGCACCGGACCTTCCTGGCTACGGGGGTTCGGAGGCACCGCCTGGCGACTACTCGCTCGGCGCATACGCCAGCGCGCTGCGAGACCTCCTCGACGCTCTCGGCCACCGTTCGGCGACAATCGTTGGACATTCACTGGGTGGTGGCGTCGCATTGCAGTTCGCCTACCAATTCCCCGAACGCTGCGACCGACTCGTCCTCGTCGCCACCGGCGGACTGGGCCGCGACGTCAGTCCGCTGCTGCGAGCCGCGGCACTTCCGGGGTCCGAGCTCGTCCTGGCGCTGATCGCCCACCGCCACGTCGCCGAGCTTGGACGCAGCATCGGACGATGGCTCCACAAGGCGGGCGTTCGTCCCGCCGGAAGTGTGATCGAAGCTGCGCGCTCATACGGTGCGCTCGCCGAACCTCCCATTCGTCGAACCTTCCTCCACTCGCTGCGTGCCGTGGTGGACCATCGAGGACAGCGAATCGACGCCACCAGTCGGCTCCACCTCACCTACCGGATCCCCACGATGCTGGTGTGGGGCGGTGCCGATCGGATCATCCCTGTGGAACACGCCCATCGTGCCCATCCCGAGATGCCCGGCAGCCGCCTCGAGATCTTCGAGCGCGCCGGCCATTTCCCTCACATCGACGAACCCCACCGATTCGCTGAGGTCCTGCGCGCCTTCATGGCCGCCCCCATCGCGGCCGCCGCGACGTGACCGAGAGCAGCGCACCCGCTCCGCCTCGTCGGCGTCAGGCAATGCCGCAGATGTCGAGCGCCAACACGGCGAGCGTCCTCGCCGTCGTGGTGATGTCGTCCAACGGCACGGACTCGCGCGGGCCATGGGCGAGGCGGACGTCGCCCGGCCCGTATTGCACCGTGGGGATGCCGCCGAGGCGCGTGAGCAGCCGAAGATCGCTTCCGTATGGCGCACCGTGGACCTCCTGCTCGCGGCGGGCGCCGTTCGTGGATGTGACATGCGCAGCGTGCACCCGATCCGTCAGGTCGCTCTCCCCGTCGAGCTGGCCGGAGGCGAACTGGCCGCCCCACCACTCGATCTCGACGGGGTGATCGCGCAGCCACGGATCGCGGTCGCAGGCGCCGGCGACGGCCTCCTCGAACGACCGCTTGGCGTCGTCCACCTCCTCGCCGAGCGCGACGCCGAGTCGTCCGTCGGCCACGAGGAGGTCGGGCACCGACGAGACCCAATCGCCGGCAGAGATCATGCCGATCGACAGCGGGTGCGCCAGCGGCCAGCGCGCCATCAGCGGGTCGACGACAGCGTGACGCTGTCGCTCGAGCTCGCCGAGCGCCGTCCACACCGGCCAGAACTTCTCGATCACGCTGACACCCTCGGTGCGCCTCGCGGCGTGCGTCGCGAGGCCGCGGACGCGCAACCGGAACGTCAGCGAACCGGAGTTGGCCGGGATGATGTCGAGCTCGGTCGGTTCGGCGATCACGCAGGCGTCGGCGCGCCAACCCCGTTGGAGCAGACCGAACGTACCGAGCCCGCCGTCCTCCTCGCCCTGCACCGACGCCAGCACGACGTCGCCGCGCAGGGTGACACCTGATGTGCGCAACGCCTCCATCGCCCACAGCGAGGCGACGAGACCTGCCTTCATGTCGCACGAGCCGCGCCCGAGCAGCTGGCCGTCGCGCACGTCGGCGGCGAACGGCGGGTCCTGCCAGGCGTCCGGATCGCCGATCGGTACGACGTCGATGTGCCCGTTGAGCATCAACGCTGGCCCCTCGTCGCTGCCCGGCAGCCGCCCGACGAGTCCCCACGCCTCGCGCCGATCGACCTCCATGCCGGGGAAATCCGGGTGCGCAGCGAGCTCGTCGAGGTCGAGCTGCCAATGGTCGACGTCGTAACCACTTGCAACCAACCGCTGCGCGAAGGCTCCTTGCGCCTCGTTCTCGGCGTCGCTGCCGCTCACGCTCGGGATGCGGATCAGCTCGGCGGTCTCGGTGAGCATCTGCGTTGCGAGCGCGTCGACGGACTCCAAGACATTCGCTACCGCATCGGCCACACAGCGATCCTTCCAGGCCGCAGGTGGCCAACGCTCAGCCGGATGCGGTTGCAAGTTCTGCGAGCAGCTCGGCGATGACCGTCGGTCGCCCGAGGAACGG
>JALZNU010000034.1 GCA_030857495.1 Actinomycetota bacterium
TCGCGGGCGGCGAGCGTCGCTGCCTCGATGAGCTCGCGGATCTCGTCGCGGTCGAACAGGACGGGCTCGGGCGCCCGCCGCAGAAGGTCGAGCGTGCGCTGCTGGGTCGGCGTCAGGTCCAGGTCGTCATCGTACGCAGCGTTGTCACACCCCCCGACGATGATCGACCCCATGCGCTCCGACCACACCCGCGACGCCCGCGACACGCCGTCCCCCGACGCTGCACCGGACGCCGCCCTCCATGCCGTCCAGTTCGCCGACGTTGCCCGCCGGCTGGGCGAGGCGGCGACGAGCGCCGGCTGGATCGCGCCGAGCTTCCGCAGCCCGCCCGGGCTCGTCGGCGTCAACCGCACGGTGCGGAGGCGGCCAGGCAGCGACGGTGCACCGGTGGCCGCCGTGCGTCACCGCGGCCGCCCCCCGTTCGCCGTGATGGCCGACATGATCGAAGCGGTGGTGGTGGTCAACGGAGTCCACTCACCCGAGTCCGACCGCGTCCGCGACCTGCTGTGGACGGCCCTGTTTCCACGATCGCAACAGGACGGTGATCGCGGTGTCGCCGCAGCGTGACACCGCAACACGCTTGTCATGTTGCTCCAAACACAACTCTGGTAACGTCTCGCGCCGTTCGCCGGTTGGGTTCGATTGATCCGACCAGAACCATGATCGGGAACGTGACAGCCAGACGGCGACAACCGGGGAATTGGATCTGGAGGCCCGGAACCCCACCAGCGTGAACCGGTCGGATCGGTGCCCATCGGCACATGTACAGCAATTCCTGAGGGAGGACCACGACGTGAGACGTCATCGAAGAGGTGCGGCAGCCATCGCCGTACTCACCAGCCTTTCGCTCATTGCCGCAGCCTGCGGCGATGACGAGGAGCCGGCCGCCACCGCACCGGGCACGGAGGACACGACGGCTACCACCGCCGGCGACCCCACCGCGACCACGGCTCCTGGCGATACCACCGCCACCACGGCTTCTGGCGACACGACCGCCACCACGGCTTCTGGCGACACGACCGCCACCACGGCTTCTGGCGACACCACCGCAACGACGTCAGGCGACGCGGCGGGTGACCCGTGCGAAGCG
The DNA here is from genome assembly GCA_030857495.1 of Actinomycetota bacterium. GTDB lineage: Bacteria > Actinomycetota > Acidimicrobiia > Acidimicrobiales > Ilumatobacteraceae > JACDHN01. The sequence continues at coordinate 1,091 of JALZNU010000034.1, forward strand.
AGCCCGATGGGTGAGGCAGCGGCTGAGCCCGAGCCCGGTGCCGGTGAGATCATCGATCTCGGCACCTTCGTCGGCGACCCGCCCGAACACCTCGATCCGGCGTTGAACTCGACGCTCGACGCCTACCAGGTCATCAACGCCATGTACGACGGGCTGACCGACATCGACACCAGCGATCCCGCCAACCCACAGGTCGTGCCGCACGTCGCCGAGTCGTTCGAGCCCAACGAGGACGCCACGGAGTGGACGTTCACCATCCGCGAGGGCCAGCAGTTCTCCGACGGTGAGGCCATCCTGCCCAGCACGTTCGCGTGTGCATGGGAGCGTGCTTCGGATCCGAAGTTCGCAGGTGACTACAGCTACCTCATGAACTTCATCGAGGGTGGCGCCGAGAAGCTCGACGGCTCCGCCGACTCGCTCTCGGGCGTTGCCTGGGACGACGAGGCGATGACGCTTACGGTCACGATGTCGGCGCCGTACGCCAACTTCGCCGCCGTCGCCGGCTTCCAGCTGTTCTTCCCGATGCCGAAGGCAGCGGAGAAGGAAGGCTACGAGAACGGCATCATGGTCGGCAACGGCCCCTACATGCTGGAATCCGAGCGTTCGGACGAGCAGATCGTCGTCGTGCGCAACGAGGCATGGGGTGGCGACTTCAACCAGGAGACGTGGCCCGATCGCGTCGGCCGCATCGAGTTCAACGTGTCGAGTGACCCCGAGACGGCGTACAACGCGTTCGAAGCGGGCGAGGGCGACACCGCCAACATCCCGCCGGCACTCGCCGAACAGGCGCGTGCCGACCATGGCACGACGCTCGACGTCGAGATCCTCGGTTCGTACCACTTCTTGTTCAACGATCGCGTCGAGACCATCGGCGGCGACGACAACAAGCTGTTCCGCCAGGCGATCTCGCAGGCGATCAACCGTGAGGACATCAACGAGGCCGTCTACAACGGCACTCGCCAGGTGTCGACCGGCATCACGCCTAATGGCATCCCCGGCTTCAAGGCCGATCTGTGCGACTTCTGCACCTACGACAAGGAAGCCGCCCAGGCTGCCTTCGACCAGTGGGTCACCGACGGCGGCGAGCAGGCCGAGCCGCTGATGATCCAGTTCAACGCCGACTCGGGGCACGAGCCGGTGGTGCAGATCATCATCGACAACCTCGCTGCCATCGGCATCGAGGCAGAGGCCGACCCTCGCGACTCTGAGACCTACTTCACCGAGCTCGCTGAAGGCGACTGCGTGATGTGCCGTGCAGGTTGGTACGCCGACTACCCGACGTACGACAACTTCATGTACGACCTCTTCCACAGTGACGCCCTTGACGGCAACAACTACGGGTTCCAGAACGAAGAGTTCGACTCGCTCGTCGACCAGGCGAAGCAGACGACCGACCTCGAAGAGGCCGGCACGCTGTACAACCAGTCAGAGGAGGTGCTGCTGAACGAACAGATCATGGCAGTGCCGATCAACTGGTACCTGGGCGACTACGCCTACGACAAGGAGAAGTTCAGCGCCTTCCCGCAGACCAACCAGGGTCTGCTCATCTGGGAACAGATCGAACTCAACTGAGTCGACGGCCGTTGACGGGGTGGGCGTGCGTGTCACGCCCACCCCGTCGGTCGTCCAATCCCTGATCCACCACGCATGTTCAGCTACATCGTCCGACGGCTCTTGCTGCTGATCCCGACTGTCTTCCTCGCGCTGTCGTTCCTCTTCTTCCTCTTCTTCATCCTTCCCGGCGACCCGGCGACGCTCATCGCCGGTGGCGCCGACCGACGACCCGACGCCGGCGTCATCGCCCGCGCCGCCGAGCGCTACGGGCTCAACGACCCCGTGCTCGTGCAGTTCGGCAACTTCTGGAAGCGCGCCATCCAGTGGGACCTCGGCGAGTCCTTCATCAGCGACCGCAGCGTCAACGAGCTGCTCGGCGAGAAGGCCCCTCGCAGCATCCGACTGGCGATCTGGGCAACCTTGCTGGAGATCCTCGTCGGCATCACCGTCGGGCTCGTCTCTGCGGTGCGGCGCTACTCGCTGTCCGACAAGGTCACGACGTTCCTCACGGCCGGTGCTGCCGCCATCCCGGCATTCGTGCTCGGCTTCATCTTGCAGTACGGCTTCGCCGTCTACCCCAACAAGCACGACTGGCCGCAGTGGACAAGGCTGCGCACGTCCGACCTCGGGCCCGACTCGTGGGCGTTCTTCTTCATCCCGACCCAGGAGCAGTGGCGCTACCTCATCTTGCCGGTCATCACGCTCGCCTGCGTGTCGACGGCACTCGCCGCCAGGATGATGCGTGGCTCGATGCTCGAGGTGATGCGCGCCGACTACATGCGCACGGCGCGGGCGAAGGGTCTCTCCGAACGCGGCATCATCATGCGCCACGGCCTGCGCAACGCGTTGATCCCGGTCGTGACGTTGATCGGCATCGACTTCGGCACCGTCATCGGCTCGGCGGTGTTGACCGAGACCGTGTTCGACTGGCCCGGCATCGGCTCGCAGATCGCCGACTCCGTCCGCACGCGAGACCTGCCCGTGATCCTCGGTCTGACGCTCGTGGTGGTGATCGCGTACTCGCTCATCAACTTGCTCGTCGACTTGTCGTACGCCTGGTTCGACCCACGCATCCGTCTCGGACAGGGCAACTCGTGAGCGAGCCGAGCGACCGAACCATGGTGCGCCGATGAGCGTCGCCGATCCGCGCAGCACGGCCACGCCGATGCCGGGGATGGCATCGGGTGAGGCGGGCATCGCAGACGTCGCCGAGTCGCGCCCGATGCGCAAGGACGTCATCAAGCGGTTCGTGGGCAACCCGCTGGCAATGATCGGGCTGACGTTCATCGTCATCCTGATCCTCGTCGCGATCTTCGCCGACCTCATCGCCCCGATGGGCTTCGCCGAGCGAACCGACCCGCAGGTCTCCCGTGGCGGACCCGGCACCGACTACTGGTTCGGCACCGACATCATCGGCCGTGACGTCTTCTCCCGAGTCGTGTACGGCGCCCGCGTGTCGCTCAAGATCGGGATCCTGGCGACGTCGATGATCCTCGTCATCGGCGTGCTGTTCGGCGCGGCCGCCGGCTACTTCGGCGGTTGGGTCGACACGATCTTGATGCGCCTGACCGACGTCTTCTTGGCCATCCCGTACATCATCCTGGCCATCTCCATCGCCACCGTCTTCGGCCGAAGCGAGAACGCGATCATCCTGGTGCTCGGGGCGACGGGCTGGCTGCCGCTCAGTCGCATCGTGCGCGCGAGTTTCCTCGGCCTGAAGCAGTTGGAGTACGTCGAGGCTGCCACGTCGCTCGGGTTCAGCCGTCGCCGCATCATGTTCGGCCACATCCTGCCCAACGCGATGCAGCCGGTCATCGTGTACGGGACGGTGTCGATCGGTTCGGTGATCCTGTCCGAGGCCGCGCTGTCGTTCCTCGGTGTCGGCCCTCAGGACCCCACGCCGGCGTGGGGTCTGATGGTCGCCCAGGCACAGGGTGCGCTGTCGACGGCACCGCACCTGCTGCTGTTCCCCTCGTTCGCCATCTTCTTGACCGTGCTGTCGTTCGTCTTCGTCGGCGACGGACTGCGTGACGCCCTGGATCCGAAGCTGCGGTGAGCGACACGGACACCACCGGGGTGCCGCCCGGCGACGCCGAGCCGGCGCGCGACCGCGGCAGTGGCGACGTGCTGCTGTCGGTTCGCAACCTGCACACGACGTTCAAGACGGACGCCGGGCTCGTGAAGGCCGTCGACAACGTCAGCTTCGAGATCTCGCGCGGCGAGGTGTTCGCGATCGTCGGTGAGTCCGGGTCGGGCAAGTCGGTGACGGCGATGTCGATCCTCGGCCTCGTGCCGTCGCCCCCCGCCATGATCGAGGGCGAAGGCGTGTTCTGGAAGGGCGAGGATCTGTTGCGCGTGTCGCCTTCGCGGATGCGTTCGATCCGGGGCAACGAGATCGCGATCATCTTCCAGGACCCGTTGACGGCGCTCAACCCGGTGCACACGGTGGGTCGTCAGATCGCCGAGATGGCGCGCATCCACGAGAAGATCAGCAGGCGGGCGGCGCACAAGCGCGCCGTCGACATGCTCGGCCTCGTCGGCATCCCGCAGCCGTCGAGGCGGGCCGACATGCACCCTCACGAGTTCTCGGGAGGCATGCGCCAGCGAGCGATGATCGCGATGGCCATCACGTGCAACCCCGATCTGCTCATCGCCGACGAGCCGACGACGGCGCTCGACGTCACGGTGCAGGCACAGGTGCTCGATGTGCTGCTCGAGATCAAGGACGAGATCGACTCGGCCATCATGTTGATCACCCACGATCTCGGTGTCGTCGCCGGCCTCGCCGATCACGTGATGGTGATGTACGGCGGACGTCAGGTCGAGCTCGGCAACGCCGACGAAGTGTTCTATCGCAGCCGCCACCCGTACACCCTCGGTCTGCTGGCGTCGTTGCCGCGGCTCGACGACACGGGCAGCGAGAAGCTGGTGCCGATCAAAGGTGCGCCGCCGTCGCTCATCCGGTTGCCGTCGGGGTGCTCGTTCAACCCGCGATGCGAGTTCGCCAAGGAGAACTGCACGGTGGAGATCCCCGATCTGCGTCCCGTCGACGGTGAGGCACATTTCGCTGCGTGTCACTACGCCGAGGAGCTGGAGAACGTGGACTTCCGTGCGATCCGGGATCGGGCGGCGGCGACATGACCGTCGAAGCCGAGGCGGGCACGTTCGAGAAGGTCCCCGACACGTCGGCGCTGCTGTCGGTGCAGAACCTCGTCAAGCACTTCCCGGTGCGTGGCGGTGTGTTCGGTGGTGAGGTGGCGTCGGTGCAGGCGGTGTCCGACATCACGTTCGAGCTCGACGCCAACGAGACGCTCGGCCTCGTCGGCGAGTCGGGCTGCGGGAAGTCCACCACCGGGCGCCTGGTGATGCGCCTGCTGTCGCCGACGGCGGGCAAGATCCTGTTCGACGGCAAGGACCTGGCCGGGATGGACAGCGGTGAGCTGCGCGGGGTGCGCCAGCGGATGCAGATCGTGTTCCAGGATCCCTATGCGTCGTTGAACCCGCGCAAGAACGTGGGCAGTGCGATCGGCGAGGCGCTGCGTGTGCACCGTGGGATGAAGCAGAAGGATTCCGACACGCGCGTGCAAGAGCTGTTGAAGCTCGTTGGGCTCTCACCCGAACATGCCTCTCGCTATCCGCACGAGTTCTCCGGCGGGCAACGTCAGCGCGTCGGGATTGCGAGGGCGTTGGCGCTCGATCCCGTGTTGATCGTGCTCGACGAGCCGGTCTCGGCGCTCGACGTGAGCATCCAGGCCGGCGTCGTCAACCTGCTCGAAGACCTGCAGCGCGAGTTCGGGCTCGCCTATCTGTTCATCGCCCACGATCTGTCTGTGGTGCGCCACATCTCGGATCGTGTGGCGGTGATGTATCTCGGCAAGATCGTCGAGATCGGCGAGCGAGATCAGATCTACCAGGCGCCTTCGCATCCCTACACGCAGGCGCTGCTGTCGGCGATCCCGATCCCCGATCCCGAGCTCGAGCGGGCGCGCAGGCGTGTGATGCTCACGGGCGACGTGCCGAGCCCCATCGACCCGCCGTCGGGTTGCCGCTTCCGCACGCGCTGCCCGAAGGCCGAGGAGATCTGCGCCGCCGAGGAGCCCGAGCTCGTCGATCGCGGCCAGGGGCATCCGGTGGCGTGCCACTTCGCCGACGTGGTCGACGTGATCGACGTCGATCTCCCACCGGGCGTGCCCGAGTTCGTCCGCCCCGAGTAGGGGCAGTGCCGGCCGTCAGCCCTGGCGGTTGAAGCGCACGTCGTCACCGTTCCAGAACGCCTCGGCCTTCGCCTTGACGTCGTTCCAGCGTTCGGTCATGCCCGTGCCGGTGAGGCCCGGACCGTTCATCAAGATGAACGTGCCGACGATGGCGCCGACGATGACCGCCTTCTTCATCGTGGACGCGAAGAACTTGATCGCGACGATGATGGCGACGAGTCCGATGAGGAGCCAGACACTGCCGGGCACGCTCGTGAGTGCCTCTGCGATCTCGCTCCCGCGACCGCCTTCTTGCTGTGCGAACAACACTCACGGAAGCGTAACCAGGGGGTTCGCGCCATGGGTGGATGCCCGGCACCTACCCTAGGCTCCACGCCCGGGTGGCGGAACTGGCAGACGCGGGGGGCTTAAACCCCCCTTCCCGCAAGGGAGTGTGGGTTCGAATCCCGCCCCGGGCACCGATCTAGCTGGCACTATACGCCACTGACTTCAAGTTCGGATGATGTGTTCACGGCGATCCGTGCACAGATCGTGCACAGAATGCCAGGGTTGGGTCGTGGCTCGGGGGTCGATCCGTCGCAAGGACAACGGATGGTCGTACCGCGTCGACCTCGGACCGGACCCGGCGACGGGCAGACGACGGCAGGTTGCCAAGCAGGGATTCCGGACGCGCAAGGCGGCGGAGGCGTCGCTCAAGGACGTGCTCAACGGGATTCCTCCGGATCCGTGGTGAGCCGTTCGGCGATGATGACCGAGGAGTACTTGAACGACTGGCTCGCCAGGTCAGGAGCATCGCCTTCGCCCGACCTCGCTACACAGCACTCCGACGTCGCACACGGGTGCACCACCCGGATCGCGCACAGGACTGGCAACGGCGCCTGAGCACAAGGGGTGCCGACTCCTGGCGCCGGGTGGTGCACCCCGCAACGAGGGGCGAATCTGGAGTGCACGACGATGCCCGCCCGATCGCCGGAAGTCACTGACGGCGCCTCGTAATGGGACCTCGTCAACCAGACCCGCGGCAGACTCGGATGCCCGGCTGTTCACTGCTGGGAGGGTGGGTCACGGTTGTTGATGCGGTGGAGGAGGTCGATGGTTTCGAGTGCGGCGAGTGCGGCATCGGTGCCTTTGTTGCCGGCTTTGCTGCCGGCGCGTTCGAGGGCTTGGTCCATGGTGTCGACGGTGATGATGCCGTTGGTGATGACGATGCCGGTGTCGAGGGCGATTCGGGCGATGCCGGCGGCGCTGTGGTGGGCGACGATTTCGAAGTGGTAGGTGGCACCCCGCATGACGGCACCGAGGGCCACGATGGCGTCGTATCGGCCGGAATCAGCGAGTGTTTTGGCGACGATGGGGATTTCCCAAGCGCCGGGTACCCAGATGGTGTCGATGGCGTCGTTGTCGACGCCGTGGCGTTGGAGGGTGTCGCGGGCGCCATGTTCGAGGCGGGTGACGATGAGGTCGTTGAAACGGCTGCAGACGAGCGCGAAGTGGCGGTCTGTGCCGTTGGGGTGGCCGGCGTAGGTGGTCATTGGAGCTCAGTGATGCCGGGGATGAAGTGGCCCATGCGTTCGCGTTTGGTGTCGACGTATCGTTGGGCTTCGGGGTGAATGGGGACGTGGAGAGGGACTCGTTCGGTGATGGTGAGGCCGAAGCCTTCGAGGCCGCCGTATTTTGCCGGGTTGTTGGTCAGCAGGCGGATGGTGGTGAGACCGAGGTCGGCGAGGATCTGGGCGCCGATGCCGTACTCGCGGTTGTCGATGGGGAGGCCGAGCTCGAGGTTGGCGTCGACGGTGTCGACGCCGTCTTCTTGGAGCTCGTAGGCGCGGAGTTTGTGGGTGATGCCGATGCCCCGACCTTCGTGCCCGCGGAGGTAGACGACGACGCCGTGGCCCTCGTGGTCGATGCGGCGCATCGCCTCGTGGAGTTGAGCGCCGCAATCGCACTTGACGCTGGCGAAGACGTCGCCGGTGACGCATTCGCTGTGAACGCGGACCAGAACGTCGGTGCGTCCGGCGATGTCTCCCTTGACGAAGGCGAGGTGGGTGTCACTGCCGTCGACCTGGCTGTGGAACGCGTAGCAGCGGAACTCGCCCCATTCGGTGGGCACCCGGGCTGCGGCGGTGCGGGTGATCAGCTTCTCAGTACGGCGTCGGTGGCGGATCAGATCGGCGATCGACACGAGTAGGAGGTCGTGTCGGTCGGCGAACTCGCGCAGGTCAGGGACGCGGGCCATGCCCCCGGTGTCGAGGACGACTTCGCAGAGCACCCCAGCCGATGAGCGTCCGGCGAGCCGGGCCAGATCAACAGCGGCTTCGGTGTGCCCGGCGCGTTTGAGCACCCCGCCCGGTCGGGCGCGCAGCGGGAAGATGTGGCCGGGTCGGTTGAACGCTGCCGGGCCGATGTTCGGGTCTGTGAGGGCGCGCAGTGTGCGCGCCCGGTCGGCGGCGGAGATCCCGGTCGACGTGCCGGCTTTCAGGTCGACGGTGACGGTGAATGCCGTGCGTTGCGCTTCTTGGTTGGCTCCCGGTGGGACCATCAAGGAAAGGTTGAGTTCATCGCAGCGTTCGTCGGTGAGCCCGACACAGATCACTCCTGAGGTGTGACGGACGAAGAATGTGATCTGTTCCTCGGTGACGGTGTCGGCGGCCATGATCAGGTCGCCTTCGTTCTCGCGGTCGTCGTCGTCGGCGACGACGACGATCTCACCGCGAGCGATCGCTGCGATCGCGTCATCGATCGAATCGAACAGCCCGGTCCTCATCCGTCGACCTCACCCGGGAAACGAACATGTTGCTCGATCGGCATTCGCCCGGTGGACACAATGGTTGTGAGGTGGGGGCGGAGCATCCGCTCCACGTATTTGGCGATCACGTCGACTTCGATGTTGACGAGGTCGCCGTGCTGTTTCGTGCCGAGTGTGGTGACCGCTGATGTGTGCGGGATGATCGCCACAGTGAACCCGTCATCGAGCGGTGTGACGACGGTCAGGCTGACGCCGTCGACGGTCACCGATCCTTTCTCGACCAGATATGGCAGTTGGTCGGCTGGAACCCGCACCCGCAGATCGGGGACCGGTTCGACGATCTCGCCGACGGCGTCGACGTGGCCTTGGACGAGGTGGCCTCCGAGACGGTCCTGCGTTCGCACGGCGCGCTCCAAGTTCACCGCGTCGCCCACGGCATGACGAGCGAGACTCGTCCTCGCGATCGTTTCGGCGGAGACGTCGGCTTCCCACCAACCGTCTCCGTGGGCGACCACGGTCAGGCAGCATCCGCTGACCGCGATCGAGTCGCCAAGCC
>JALZNU010000240.1 GCA_030857495.1 Actinomycetota bacterium
GTCCCGCGCTCGCCGAGCGCAACATGCAGGCGGTCACCGAGATGGTCGAGAAGCACCAGCGCGAGCTCGCTTCCAAGCCGGCGTCGGCTGGGACCCCCCGGGGGTGACCAGAACCTCTGCCTGTGTCGGCGAATTCCGGGGGCGACGCGTGTTTTTGCTGACACAGGCAAATGGGGACCTACCACGGGGACGCGTTCGCCGTCGCTAGGTTGAGACCATGTCGAGGCGGATCTACGGTCTCGAGAACGAGTACGGGGTCACCTGCACGTTGCGCGGGCAGCGCCGGCTGAGCCCAGACGAGGTCGCCCGCTACCTGTTCCGCCGTGTCGTCAGCTGGGGGCGCAGCTCCAACGTGTTCTTGCAGAACGGTGCACGGCTGTACCTCGACGTGGGATCACACCCCGAGTACGCCACGCCGGAGTGCGACTCGCTCTACGACGTCGTCGTGCACGACAAGGCGGGGGAGCGGATCGTCGAGGGGCTCGTCGCCTCCGCCGAGCAGCGCCTCGCCGAGGAGTCGATCCGTGGCACCATCTACCTCTTCAAGAACAACACCGACTCTGCGGGCAATAGCTACGGCTGCCACGAGAACTACCTCACCCGGCGCGCAGATGACCTCGGGCACTACAGCGAGGTGCTGATCCCGTTCCTCGTCACCCGCCAGATCTATGCCGGTGCCGGCAAGGTGCTGCACACCGCGCGCGGTGCGACGTACTCGATCTCCCAGCGAGCCGAACACATCTGGGAGGGCGTCAGCTCGGCGACGACACGCAGCCGGCCGATCATCAACACCCGCGATGAGCCACACGCCGACGCAGAGAAGTACCGCCGTCTGCACGTCATCGTCGGTGACTCCAACATGAGCGAGCACTCGACGTTCCTCAAGGTCGGCTCGACGGCCTGCATGCTGCGGATGCTCGAGGACCCCTCGGTCGTGCTGCGCGACATGACGCTCGAGAACCCCATCAGGGCGATCCGCGACATCAGCCACGACCTCACCTGCCGTCGCACCGTGCGGCTCCTCAATGGCCGCGACGTCAGTGCCATCGACGTGCAGCGCGAGTACCTCGAACGGGCGCTGCGCTACGCCGACTCGAAGGGATTCCCGCCGCTCGAACAGCGTGCTCTCGAGATGTGGGAGCACTGCATGACGGCGCTCGAGAGCGACCCGATGAAGCTCGACCGCGAAGTCGACTGGGTGATCAAGCACCGCCTGATCGAAGCGTTCCGCGAGCGCCACGGCCTGCCGCTCGGGCATCCGCGGGTGCAGCTCCTCGATCTGCAGTACCACGACGTCTCGCGGCATCGCAGCCCGTTCTACAAGATGCAGGACCGTGGACTCGTCGAGCGGGTGTGCACCGACGCCGACATCGAAGAAGCGATCGACACGCCGCCGCAGACGACACGCGCCCGTCTGCGCGGCGAGTTCGTCAGGCGGGCGAAGGAACGACGACGCGACTACACGGTCGACTGGGTGCACCTCAAGCTCAACGACCAAGCGCAGCGCACGGTGCTCGTCAAGGACCCGTTCCGGAGCCGTGACGAGCGCGTCGAGCGGCTGATCGAGTCGCTCTAGAATTCGTCATTCCGCCGGTCGGCCGAGCATGCCGAAGCGGCGGTGGGCCCGGAGGCGAGGTGAGCGGCGTCGCCGTGAGCTGAGCTCAGGACGATACGGTGCGGCTCGTGAACGAGGAGCAGCGCCAGGGTCTCGAAGAGCTCGCCACCTGGCGGGCTTCACTTCGCAGCGGCACGGTGAGCCGTGATGACGCCGGCTCCGCCACGGTTGCTGCTGCCGGCCCGGCGACCCCCGTCGCCGTCGTCGACCGTGAGACGTCGAACGGCGAGGCGACCGAGACGGAGCTGCGTGCCGAGCCCGAGGCGACCGAGAACTCCGACACCGAGAACTCCGAAACCGACGACAGGGACGTCGCCGGCGACCGCATCAAGGAGGCCGACGGCGAGGCGGCCACGAGCGCGAGCGAGGTCGACGAGACCGACGACGAGGACGAGGAGGACGAGGCACCGCGACGGCGCCCGCTCGTCGACTGGCTCGTCGTCATGGGCATCGCCTTGCTCGCCGCGTTCCTGATCAGGACGTACGTGCTCGCCCATTTCGTCGTCGACGGCACCTCCATGGTCACGACGCTCGAGGACACGGACCGCGTGTTCGTCAACAAGCTCTCCTACCGACTACACGATCCACGTCGCGGCGACGTCGTCGTGCTGCACGAGATCGACGCCACGGCACAACGCGACCTCATCAAGCGCGTGGTCGGACTTCCCGGCGAGACGATCGAGATGCGCAACTGCCAGGTGTTCGTCGGCGGCCGGTTGCTCATCGAGCCGTACCTCGATCCCGAGGTGGTGCGGCCGGGCAACTGCGGTGAGGACTTCCAACCGCTCGCAGTCGAGGACGGCCACGTGTTCGTGATGGGCGACAACCGGGGCGGCTCGATGGACAGCCGAGTGCTCGGCACCGTCGACGAGGACGATCTTGTCGGCAGGGCGTTCGTCGTGTTCTGGCCGAGCAGCAACTGGCGCTGGCTCTAACGTTCGACCTCGCTCGCTTCGCACCCCCCTCCAACGCCTCTCATGTGCCGAAATTCTCAGTTCTCGTTGCGGGCGACGTCGACCATGACGTCGACGTGATCGCTGTAGACCGCGTCGAGGCCCATGCGCAGCGCCGGTGTCAGCACGTGCTCGAACTGCATGTCCCAGCCGAACGCGAACCGATCGAATCGGTGCACCATCGTGACGTAGCCACCGGTCCAGTCTGTGTGGTGCATGTTGAGCGCGTCGATGCCGGCTCCGGCAAGCGTCGCCGAGCGTCGCTCGATGCCCTCTGGGATGCGCTTGCGTCGAGTCGAGTCGACGAGGCGGACGTCGTCGTCGTAGGGCCGGAGCGCCGCGAGGAACGTGTGATCCGGGTGGCACAGCCACAGCCGCGACAGCATGTCGGGTGCGAGTGCACGGACCATGTCGATCACGACCGTGGCCGATGCTGGCGACTTCACGTCGAGCGAGAGGTGGTAGGCGCTGCCGCACGACTCGAGGAGCTGTTCCAGATCAGGGATGTGCGGGGGCAGCTCGTGCCGGGCGAAGTCGGCGATGGTCCTGCGGCGCCATCCGTGCACGACACCGTCGTGGTCGAGCACGGGCACCCCGTCGGCGCTGAGCCAGACATCGCTCTCCAAGCCCGTGGCGCCGAGGCGCAATCCCAGCTCGAACGCCGCCAACGTGTTCTCCGGCGCGTGGGCACGAGCACCACGGTGGGCGAACAGGATTGCCGGCTCGTTCAGCGTCGGGAGTCGTTGCTGCTGCACGGCCGTCGATGATGCCACGCTCCTAGACTTCGCCCTGTGTTCAACCTGTCGGGCAGCGAGCTCGTCTTCATCCTGCTGCTGGCGCTCGTCGTCCTCGGACCCGAGCGCCTGCCCGATGCAATGCGGCGTTTCGGGCGCACCGTGAGCGAGCTGCGCAAGATGGGCGCCGGATTCCAGGAGGAGTTCCGCTCGGGTCTCGACGAGCCGATGCAAGAGATGCGCAAGACGGCCGACCTGATCAGGGG
>JALZNU010000241.1 GCA_030857495.1 Actinomycetota bacterium
CGACCTTGATGTGGTCGAGCCCACCGGTGATCTCCTCGTAGACGGTGGCGCCGGCGCCGAGGTGGTCGCGGCTCTGGTCGACGTAGCTGAGCTGTACCGAGTCGCCGATGACGACCTCGCCACCATCGGCCTGCTCGGCGCCGGTCAGCATCCTGAACAGCGTCGTCTTTCCGGCGCCGTTGGGGCCGATCACGCCCACGATGCCGGCACGCGGCAACGAGAACGAGAGGTCCTCGATGAGCAGCCGGTCGCCGTAGCCCTTGCGCAGGCCGCTGACCTCGACGACCTGCTCGCCGAGACGGGGTCCCGGCGGGATCGCGATCTCGAGCCGGCGGTCGACGTGCTCGGCGGCCTCGGCCTCCGAGCGCAGCCGCTCGTACGCGGCGAGGCGCGCCTTGCCTTTGGCCTGGCGCGCCTTGGGCGCCATGCGCACCCACTCCAACTCGCGCTCGAGCGAACGCTTGCGGGCCTCGTTCGAGCGTGACTCGCGCGCGAGGCGATCATGCTTCTGCTCGAGCCACGACGAGTAGTTGCCCTCGAACGGCATCCCGCGCCCGCGATCGAGCTCGAGGATCCACCCTGCGACGTTGTCGAGGAAGTAGCGGTCGTGGGTGACGGCGATGACCGTGCCCGAGTAGTCGCCGAGGAAATGTTCGAGCCACTCCACGCTCTCGGCGTCGAGGTGGTTCGTCGGCTCGTCGAGCAGCAACAAGTCGGGTCGCGACAGCAGCAGCCGGCAGAGCGCGACGCGTCGCCGCTCACCGCCCGAAAGCGTCGTCACGTCGGCGTCGTCAGGCGGGCACCGCAGGGCGTCCATCGCGATCTCGACGTTACGGTCGAGGCTCCAGGCGTCCGCGGCGGCGATCTTGTCCTCGAGCGTCGCCTGCTCGGTGCCGATCTTCTCGTAGTCGGCGTCGGGATCGGCCCACTTCGCCATGACGCCGTTGTAGCGATCGATGAGCGACTGCACCTCGGCGACGCCGTCCATCACATTGGCGCGCACACTCTTGTCGGCATCGAGCTCGGGCTCCTGCGACAGCAGTCCGACACTGAATCCGGGCGTCAGGCGCGCCGTGCCCGAGTAGCCGTCGTCGAGTCCGGCCATGATGTTCAGCAGCGACGACTTGCCGGATCCGTTCGCCCCGATGACGCCGATCTTCGCCCCCGGATAGAAGGACAGCGAGATGTTCTCGAGGATCGTGCGGTCCGGTGGATAGTGCCTCGCGAGCTTGTGGCAGGTGTAGATGAACTCGTGTGCCATGAGGCGTTCGAGGCTAACGGTCCACCCTGCTGACCTGTTCAGCTCGGACACCGAGCGAGCCACCGAGTTCTACCCGCGTCGGCGTCGACCACGGTCCCGCACCGGCACTCGAGCCGGATCGAGCCGCCCTCGCTCCACGAGCTCTCGACGATGCGGCTCGTCCCGAGGAGCTGACGGGAGCGACAGGTGGGGCAGTACGGAGCAAACATGGTTCCATCCTGCACACCACGGCCTGGCGCGTCACGGGCCACCAGGCTATGATTGGCCTGTGACTGAGCAGTCCAATGTCAGGCCAATCGCGGGCGCCGTCGCAGGGTGGTCCGAGCACGGTCACGGCAACCTCAGCCAGCGGTTGGCGACGGCGTTGCGACGTCAGATCGAGGCCGGGCTGATCGTGTCGGGGTCTCGGCTGCCGCCCGAGCGTCAGCTCGCCGCCGACCTCGCGGTGAGCCGCTCGACGGTCACCGCCGCACTCGACATCCTCCGTGCCGAACAGCTCGTCGTGTCGCGCCAGGGCCACGGCACGGTGGTCGTGAGCGACGAAGGCAGCGGCATCGCGGCGAACCGCATTGCCGACCACCTCGTCGTCGGGAGTGGCGGAATCGACCTCGCCGTCGGCAACCCTGCCGATGCGTCACACCTCCCCGCGGTCTCGATCGACGTCGCCGACCTGATCGCGTCCGGCGCGGGACCGGGCTTCCAGCCGCTCGGGCTGCCCTCGATGCGGGCCGCCCTTGCCGGGATGCACTCCTCGCGTGGACTGCACACCAGCGCCGACGAGATCCAGGTGACGGCGGGCGCACACCACGCCATCGCCGTACTGCTCGGGGCGTACCTGGTGCCGGGCGACGTCATCGCTGCGGAGGTTCCCGGCTACCCCGGGCTCTTCGACGTCACCGACGGGCTCGGTGTGCGCATCGCACCCGTCGAGCTCGACCGCAGTGGGATGCGACCGGAGTCGCTCGACGCCGCCCTGACCGAGCACCGCCCGCGGTTCGCCTACGTGCAGGCGGGCGTCCACAACCCCACCGGCCGGGTGACGAGCGGCGCTCGCCTTCGCGCGCTGGCGGCGATCTTCGACCGCCACGAGACGACGGTCATCGAGGACACGACGCTGTCCGAGCTCGTCTTCGCCGGGCGCCCGACGGTCGACCTGGCGAGCCTGTGCCGGCGAGCGCCCGTGGTCACGGTCGGCTCGTGGAGCAAGGTGTTCTGGGGTGGGCTGCGCGTGGGCTGGATCCGCGCCCCCGAGGCGGTCATCGAACGGACGTTGCACCGCCGGCTCTCGGCCGACCTCGGCGCCGCGATCCCCTCGCAGCTGTTCTGCTTGCGCCTGCTGCCACAGCTCGACGAGATCGCCGAGCAGCGGCGGCGCTTCCTCGAGAACAACGTCGGCCGTGCGGCCGGCCTGCTCGCCGACGAGGTGCCGGAGTGGCGGTTCGAGATGCCGTCGGGGGCGTCGGTGCTGTGGGTCGACACGGGCCTCGACGACGCCGCGCCACTCGAACACTTCGCCCACCGCCACGGCGTGCACGTCGCATCCGGCTCGATCGCCGCTCCCGGCCCGGACGTCGACGGCCACCTCCGATTGTGCGTCGACCGCCCGTGGGAGCTCGTTGACGCCGGCTTGCGGAGACTCGGCGCGGCGTGGAGGGAGCTGTCGCGGCGCCCTGCTCGCGTCGCCGGCTGAACCTGGCGTGACGTGGCCCCACTGCGCGTTCTCGACGATTCGTCATCCCTTGCGGATGCGGCCACGCATCGCTGCGAAGCACAACGTCATGCTGACCACACCAGACGAGTGCGATGGCGGCGAACACCTCTGCCGTGCCGAGGAGGACAAGCTCGCGAGCACGACGGCGACGGACGCCTTCGGTGATGATTGCGGCGCAGAGCACCGTCAGCACGACGGCACGAGCGGCGTCGACGAAGCCACGAGGAGCCGTCGGTCGAGGCGGTCGGCGATCACACCTGCGTACAACCCGAAGACGAGCGGCGGCAGCCACACCATCAATGCCGCGCTGGCGATGAGGAGCGGGGCGTCGGTCTGCGACGCGACCAGCAGCGGCCCGGCGGCGATCCCGATGCCGTCGGCAAGGTTCGTCGGCCACGACGAGACCATGAGCTTGCGGAAGCCTGAACCCATGCGCGCGGGCGCGACGATCTAGACGAACCGGCTCACGTCGGCGGGGGAGAGGACGACTCCGGGCTCGCCCGCTCTCGCGCCCGATCGAGGTCTGCCTTCGTGAGCACGGCCCGCACCTCGAGTCCGGTGCCGGTGAGCGGACGCCGACCTGGAGGGC
>JALZNU010000242.1 GCA_030857495.1 Actinomycetota bacterium
TGAAGTCGGCGCCCGGCATCGCCGCCCGGATGTTCCGCACGCTCGCCGACAGGGGCGTCAACATCGAGATGATCTCCACCTCCACCATCCGCATCTCCGTCGTGGTGGCAGCGTCCGACCTCGAACAGGCGGCACGGTCGCTGCACACGGAGTTCGGCCTCGATTCCGGAGACGCATACTCGGCGCCGCTCCCCGAGCGGAAGTAAGAGGGACACTCCGTTCTTCCGGGATTCGCACTCTCCATGTCATGATCGGGACATGGCGCGTCGGTCCCAGTTCGTCCCGTGGAAGGCGGCGGGACGCGTCTCTGAACGCCAGACGGACGCCGACGACGTCGTCCGCACGACCGGCTGGGTCTTCAACAACGAGACCGGCCAGCAGCTGACGCTCGAATCCTTCGTCGCCACCGGCGACGAGGAGGTCGGCTCGTACCTCCACACGTTCGGACTCGACGGCGACGACGCCGCCGGCAAGGACCTCGTCGAGATCGGCAGCGGCATCGGTCGCATGACCTGCGCGTTCACGAAGCGGTTCCGTTGCGTCACTGCGTGCGACCTCGACGCCGGGTTCCTCGAGCGCTGCCGGGAGTCCGTCGCCCGGTTCGGCCGCCCGAAGTCGTTGCGAACCCTCGAGGTCGCCGACGGCCGCACGATCCGACTCCCCGACAACTCCGCCGACGTCGCCTTCAGCTTCATCACGTTGCAGCACTGCCGGCGCGATCACGCGCTCGCGCTGACAACGGAGGCAGTGCGCGTCGTCAGGTCGGGTGGTCGGATCGCGCTCAACTACCGCCGCAGGAGCCCGATCGACACCGTGCTCGTCCCCGTCGGCTCGGTCGTCAGGACGGTGTTCAAGATCCCAGGGATCGGCACGACGATGTCTCGCCACCGCAGCATGACTCGGCTCGCATGGCAGGCCAACCGCCTCGCACCGCACGATTTGGTGGTGGCCGTCGGCCGCGCTTTGCGCGACGTGGAGGTGTGGCACAACCCGCACCGTGCGATCGACGGTGCGGGCGCGACGACGCGGACGATGGCCGGCGTGAACCCGAGCCACTGGTGGCTCGTCGCGACCGTGGCCTGATCCAGCTGCTCGCCCGCCTATCGGCGATCGGCCGGCGATCGACCGGCGATTCGTCAGACGCTGGTGAGCTGGCGCGCCGCTGCGCGCTCTTCGCGGCGCCGGGCGATCCGCTTCGCGACCCGGTCGAACCGCTCGATGTACGTGATCAGCTTCGTTCGCGCCGCCTCGGCCTCGGCGTCGAGACCGGTCAGCTCGGCGAGACGCCAGTGGCGCATCACGATCGGCTCGAGGATCTGATCGTGGTGGATGGCGAGGTCGTAGATGCCGGCCGCGGCGATGGACTTTGCGTGCTCGACGAACCCGGGGATGCCGGTTCCGGGCATCTCGAAGCCGAGCACCTGCGTCGCCATCGCCTTGACCATCGCGCTCGGATCGACCTCGATGGCGGCTGCCGCGAGGTCACGATAGAAGAGGTGGTGCAGGTTCTCGTCGAGTGCGACGCGCTTCATCACGGCATGACCGGCGGGGTCGTCGAGCATCATCCCGGTGTTGCGATGGGAGATGCGGGTGGCGAGCTCTTGCAGCGTGAGGTAGACGAAGCCCTCCAGCGGGCTCTCGTGTTCGGGCACCTCGCCCTTCGAAACCTGCGCCATGCGTCCACGCTCGAGCTCAACCGGATCGATCGCCCGCGTCGTGGTGAGGTAGCCGTAGATCGCCATCGCGTGGCGGCCTTCCTCGGCCGTCCAGCGCCGGCCCCACTCGCCCCATGCCCCGTCGCGACCGAACATCGCCTCGATGGAACGGAAGTAGTACGGCAGGTTGTCCTCGGTGAGCAGGTTGACGTACAGCGCGCTGCGCACGGCGTCGTCGATGGAGCCACCGGCGAGATCGGCGTCGTCCTCGCTCCACGTGGTACCCGGTTCGAAGTCACGGCCACGCCCGTAGGGCACGAACTCGTGGGGGAACCACTCCTGGGCCTTCTCGAGATGACGGGCGAGCAGTTGCTCGACCGTGTGATCGAGCTCGTGGAGGATCGACTGGGCGTCCATGTACACATCTTACCCTGTCTACCGACCAGTAGGTAGAGGGAAATGTCCCCGGCAGCCATGGGCCCGCTCGGTAGCCTCAGGCGTCATGCGTGTCGGCGTCGTCGGAGCAACGGGACAGGTGGGCGGCGTGATGCGCCGCCTTCTCGACGAACGGGGCTTCCCCGTCGACCAGATCCGCTACTTCGCCTCTGCGAGATCGGCGGGACGGGCGCTCGCGTGGGGCAATGACGACGTGATCGTGGAGGACGTGGCAGTCGCCGACCCGGCCGGGCTCGACATCGCCCTCTTCTCGGCCGGTGCGACGGCGTCGCGCGAGCTCGCGCCCGCGTTCGCCGCAGCCGGGATCATCGTCATCGACAATTCGTCAGCCTGGCGCAAGGACCCCGACGTCCCGCTCGTCGTCGACGAGGTCAACGGCCAGCTCGCGCTCGATCCGCCGAAGGGCATCGTCGCCAATCCCAACTGCACGACCATGGTGGCGATGCCGGTGCTCAAGCCGCTTCACGACGAGGCGCGCCTCGTGCGACTGATCGCCAGCACATACCAGGCAGTGTCGGGAGCAGGGCTCGTCGGCGTCGACGAGCTCGACGAGCAGGTTCGCAAGACGGTCGATGGCGCCGCCGAGCTGACCCACGACGGACACGCCGTGTCGTTCCCCGAGCCCTCGACGTTCGCCGCGCCGATCGCCTTCAACGTGCACGCCCTCGAGGGAGGCCTCGTCGACGACGGGTCGTTCGAGACCAACGAAGAGCAGAAGCTGCGCAACGAGTCGCGCAAGATCCTCGACATCCCCGATCTCGCCGTGTCGGGCACATGCGTGCGCGTCCCGGTGTACACGGGCCACTCGCTCTCACTCAACGCCGAGTTCGCCGAGCCGCTGTCGATCGAGCGGGCGCGCGAGCTGCTCGCCGGCGCACCCGGCGTCGAGCTCGCCGACGTGCCGATGCCGCTCGACGCCGCCGGCAACGACCCGTGCTACGTCGGCAGGCTGCGCGTCGACCCTACGGTGGCCGACGGTCGCGGTCTGGCGCTGTTCGTCTGTGGCGACAACCTGCGCAAGGGTGCCGCGCTCAACGCGATCCAGATCGCCGAACGCATCGCCAAGCACCGCTGAGGTGACCCGGCCGAGCGGCGGCAGGGCCGGCTCAGGAGGCGAGCTCGGTCCTCCCGGCGTCGTTGCCCGCCTCCGACGGCGCGCTGCCGTCGGCGAGAACGTACGTCCCCACCTCCACGAGACGCTGCAACCCGTCCTCCACGCAAGCCGTCTCGACGACGACACGCGACGAGCGCCCGTCGATCTCGACGGTCATCAACCCGTTCGTGAACCACAGGCCCTGGTTCACACCCCACGTGATCGCCGGGTCCTCGACACCCGATCGGCGTGCGAGGAACCCGAGCACGGCGTGCGCGCCACGGGTGCGGAAGAAGCGGTTGGCGAGCTGCACGCTGCGCTGCAGCGTGTTGCGGATCGGCGACATGACTAG
>JALZNU010000035.1 GCA_030857495.1 Actinomycetota bacterium
TCGAAAGGACCCCCGACATGAGTGCTGGCATCGTGAACCTCTCGAGCGCGACGTTCGACGAAACGATCGCCTCGGCGTCGACGCCCGTCGTCGTCGACTTCTGGGCCGAGTGGTGTGGCCCGTGCAAACAGATCGCGCCCGTGCTGGAACAGCTCGCCAGCGAGCAGTCTGACAACATCACCGTGGCAAAGGTCAACGTCGACGACAACAGCGATTTGGCGCTTCGTTATAACGTGATGAGCATTCCGACGCTGTTGGTCTTCGACAAGGGTGAGGTGCACAAGCGACTCGTCGGCGCCAAGTCGAAGGGGGCGCTGCTGCAGGAGCTCGACGAATTTCTCGACACCTCCCCCTGACGCCCGGTCAACGCGGCGACGCGATCGAGGATCTCCACCGCCGGCTCGGCGCGGCCGGACATCCCCCCGCCTGCGACGAGTCGGACTCGTTCGGACCTGCCACCGGTCGTGCGGTCGCCGAGTTCCAGGTCGCCCGCGGGTTGCATCGCAGTGGGATCTGCGACGAGGACACCTGGTTGGCGCTCGTCGAGGCATCATGGTCGCTCGGCGACCGCTGGCTGAAGCTCACCTCCCCCAACGCCCGCGGCGACGACGTCGCGCAACTGCAGGCGTCACTGCTACGGCTCGGATTCGACTGCGGTCGCCCCGACGGGATCTTCGGACCCCTGACCGCCAACGCCGTCGTCCGCTTCCAGCGACACTGCGGACTCCCGAGCGACGGGATCTGCGGGCTGGAGACAGTGCGCGTGCTGACCCTGAACAGCCGACAGACCGGAGACGGTCCCGGCGTGGCAATGCTGCGCGACCTCGCCGCGCTCACGACGACGAGCAGCGACAACCTCGTCGATCTGCGCGTCGTGGTCGGTCAGTTCGGGGGCCTGAGCTCGCTCGCGCGACAAGTCGCGCGGGCACTGCGCCAGCTCGAGACGAGCGTGCTCAGCATCGACGAGCCCGACGCCTCGCTGCACGCCGACGTCGCCAACCATCACGGCGCACACGCCTACCTCGGCCTCGAATCGAGTAGCGACTCGCGCTTCACACTTTCGTACTACGCCGATCCGCACTACGAGTCGCTCGGCGGCCGCCTGTTGGCAGAACGCCTGGCGACGCGAATGCGGGCTCACGACGGACTCTCGCACCTCGCCTGTGACATCCAGGGGATGCGACTGCCGGTGCTGCGCGAGACGAAGATGCCTGCTGTCTTGTGCTCGGTGGCGCCGCTGCGGGAGGTGATGGCAGTCGCTCCCCTCTTGTCGGCGGTGATCGTCGACGCCGTGCGGGAGTGGGCCGTGCAACCGTTCCACTGAGGAGGTGGATAGTGGTCGCTGCCGCTGTCGCTGTTGTGGTTATCCACAGCACGTCCCCAGACTGTGCGAAACCTCAGCCTCACCGAAAGGTGACGGTCGCGTGTCGCGCCGGTGACGAATGGGTGTCTCAGCGCTCGTCGGCGATGCGCCGATAGATGCGCTCCAGGTCCTCGAGATCGGCGAAGTCGATCGTCACTTTGCCACGCTTCGCCGACATCTGCACCGCCACGCGTGTCTGCAGATGGTCGGCGAGCAGCTGCTCGAGCTCGAGCAGACCAGGCGGGCGCAGCGCCGCCATGGCTGCGGCGCGCCCGGACCCAGGTGCCGCCGGAGGCTGCTCGACGCCTTCTGACCCGTCGACGCCGCTGCCCTGGTCTCCCGCCGACTCGCGCACCGCCTGCTCGACAGCACGGACCGACCATCCTTCACGGGCAGCCTGGCGCGCCAGGGCTTCTTGCAGCGAGCGATCCGGTGTGCCGAGCAGCGCCCTGGCGTGCCCCGCCGACAACTTCGCGTCGGCGAGTAGGTGCTGTACGGCCGGCGGCAGCGACAACAGACGTAGCGTGTTGGTGATGGCCGAGCGCGAGCGTCCCACGCGCGTCGCGATCTGATCGTGCGTGAGCTGGAACTCCTCGAGCAGCTGCTGGTAGGCGGCGGCCTCCTCGAGCGGTGTGAGGTCCTCACGGTGGAGGTTCTCGACGAGTGCCTGCTCGACGAGCTCCTTCTCGGCGTCGGGATGGGCGCTGCGGATCAACGCCGGCACCGTCGTCTTGCCTGCTCGCTCTGCCGCTCGCCAACGCCGTTCGCCGGCGATCAACTGATAACGGCCGTCGGTCGTGGCATGCACGAGAATCGGCTGCAGCACGCCGAGCTCGGCGATCGACGAGGCGAGATCGGCCAACGACTCCTCGTCGAAATGCACGCGCGGCTGGTGCGGGTTCGGCTGCACCTGCGAGATCGGGATCTCGGCGAAGGTCGGCGGTCCGCCGCTCTCCGTGTCAGCGACCGCGCCCTCGGGGATCAGCGCGCTGAGTCCCCTACCAAGTCCGCTGCGACGCCCCACCATGATGCACCTCCTGGGCCAAGTCTCGGTATGCCAACGCACCACGAGATCTCGGATCGAACACGATGATCGGCTGACCGAACGACGGTGCCTCGGACAACCGCACCGAGCGCGGCACGATTGTACGCACGACCTTGTCGCCGAAGTGCTCGCGCACCTCTGCCACGACCTGGTCGGCCAGCTTCGTCCTGGCGTCGTACATCACGCACACGATGGTGCTGATGTCGAGTTCCGGGTTGAGATTGCGGCGCACGAGGTCGACGTTGCGCAGCAGCTGGCCGAGCCCCTCCAGCGCGTAGTACTCGCACTGGATCGGCACGATCACTTCTCGTGCCGCGGTCAGGCCGTTCACCGTCAGCAGCCCGAGCGAGGGCGGGCAGTCAATGAGGACGTAGTCGTAGTCGTCGAGCACCGCC
The DNA here is from genome assembly GCA_030857495.1 of Actinomycetota bacterium. Classification (GTDB taxonomy): domain Bacteria; phylum Actinomycetota; class Acidimicrobiia; order Acidimicrobiales; family Ilumatobacteraceae; genus JACDHN01. Next base: position 2,804 of record JALZNU010000035.1, read on the forward strand.
TCGACCGCCCGGCGCAGCCGGCCCTCGCGGGAGAAGGCAGGCACGAGCTCGATCTCGGCACCAGCGAGGTCGAGGCTCGCCGGGGCGACAAACAGGTTGCGGACGTCGGTCGGCTCGACGCAGTTCTCGAGCGGCTCCTCGTGCATCAGCACGTGGTACATCGACGAGTCGAGACCTCGATTCTCGATCCCTAGGCCGGTCGAGGCGTTGCCTTGCGGGTCGAGATCGACGATCAACGTTCGCAGCCCCAGCTCGGCGAGGCAGGCGCCGAGGTTGATCGTGGTCGTGGTCTTTCCGACCCCGCCCTTCTGATTCGTGACAGCCATCACCCGCGGCAACGTGGGGCGCGGCGACGGCGACGGCGCCTCGGACGGAACGTCCTGAGATTGCTCGACGGCGGCCAGCGGGGCCGTCACGTCTTCCTCAGGCTCAATCGATGTTCCACGTGAAACATCGTGCGATGGGGGAGGAGGGTGGTCAGTCACGTCGTCTATGTCACGTTCGACTCGGTCACCATCGCCATCCCACGCATCCGACACGAGCGGTCACGGTAGCAGCTCTCGATCACGGCCGGATCGATCCCCTTTGCGCGTGACTGCAAGCGTTGGTCGAGGGTTTGCGTGAGCTGTGGACAACTCTGTGGGAATACTGCGTCTGTTTCACGTGAAACATGCGAACACGGCCACTCGGCCTGCACCGGGGGGAACCTCAACCTCCACGCGACGCACACGCAACATGTCGAGTAGCGACGCCGACCACCGTTCTCCAGTCGGCGGATCACTGATCACGATCCGACCTCGCTCCTCAGCGACGACGAGCCGTCGTGCGTGGCGAAGCGTCTCGGCGGGAGGCGCGAAGCTACGCGCAACGACAGCGTCGGCGGGTTCGCTGCACTCGTACATCGCAACGTCCGTGCAGATCGCCTCGACACGAGGGTCGAGCTCGAGGCGGGCGATCATGCGCTGCAACCCGTCGATGCGTCGTGTCGAGCGGTCGAGCAACCTCACGTGGAGGTCTGGTCGTGCCACTGCGATGACGAGCCCCGGCACGCCGCCTCCGCTACCGAGATCGAACACTGTGCCGCGCACCGGTTTGAGCGCGGTGAGGAAGCCTTCGGCGTGGCGGACGAGCCGACTGACCTCACCGGGCCCGAACGCACCGAGGCGCTGGGCAATGCCCAGCGCCTCGATCAGAGCCCGACGATCGTCCTCGTTCAGGATTCGGCGTCGACGCCGGCTGCCACGTCGTCATTAGCAACGTCGGCATCCGCGACGTCGTCGACTGACGGCGCAGACGTGGTCACCGGGGTGATGATCACCCGCCGATCGGGATCGTCGCCGACGCTGCGGCTCTCCACGCCGTCGATCTCGGTCAATGCATCGTGGACGATCTTGCGGTCGGCGGACGGCATCGGCTCCAGCGAGCGCGCCGTACCCGAGGCGACCACCTGGGCTGCCTGAGCCGTGACGAACTGCTCGAGTGCCACCTTGCGCTTCGCTCGGTAACCGGCAACGTCGAGGCGCAGGCGGGTGTCGTGATCGCCGAGGCGGCGTTGCGCGGCCACCCTTGCAAGGCTCTGCGCGGCGAGCAGCGTTTGGCCTCCCGGGCCGATGAGCAGGCCGAGGCCCGTCCCCTCGACGACCACCTCGAGCTCGCTGCCGTCCCGATCGAGGCGCGTCGTGGCCTCGAGGCCCATGGCGCCGACGAGGCCCTCGACGAACCCGACGGCGGCGACGCCGACGGCCTCGGGGTCGACCGGTTCGTGATCCTCGTCCTGCTCGTGCTGGCGATCCCCGCCGACCGGGCGGCTGCGGCGTGCGTCATCGCTGCGACCGCCGCCACTGCGGCCACTGTCACTGCCGCCACTGTCGCTGCGGCCCCCGGAGCCTCTCGACGACGAGGTGGTTCGCCGTCCACCGCGACTCGATGGCGACCCCGAACGCGCTGCGTCCACACTGTTGCCATCGTCGCTGCCCTGTGGGCCTCCGTCGCCGGTCGACGGTGTCGACACGGCGTCGTCGCGAGGTGTTGGCGCCTCGCCACCAGTGCGAGCCGCACGCTCGTCGTCACGGCCAGTTCCGCCACGGCGGCGGCGATCACGCTTCGGGCGGACGTCAGCCGGCAGCACCCGAGCGCGCACGCGCGCTTCTCCGCGCAATCGCCCGAACAGCCCTGGTCGTGGTGACTCGACCACCTCGAACTCAGCCTCGTCGGCGGCAACGCCGAGCTCATCGAGTGCCAGCTCCTTTGCCTCCTCGACGGTCTTGCCTGTCGTCTCGACCCATTCCATCGCGAAACCCCTTTCAGGTCCGGGCGTCGTCAGCGACGACGCTTGCCACCCGGTCGAGTCGAACGACTCTTCGGGCGCGCCGTTGCGGTGCGAGCCGACGGCGTCGGTCGTCCCTTCGGCGGCGTGTAGCGCTTGCTCGTCGTGGTGGCGGATGCTTTGGCGTCCCCGTCCGTGTTCTTGCGCTTTGACGCGCCACGGCTCGGGCGCTCGGTCGCCGTCGTCTCGGTCGCCTCGCGGCGCCTCTGCGAGAACATGCCGCCGCTGCCGCTGCCCTTCTTGCCACCGTCCTCCTTCGCCAGCTCACGAGCACGCTCGCCCGCACGCTGCGCCTGACGTCCGAGCGACTCGTCGTGACCGTAGAACTTGCGCGTGATGTAGAGCTGCTGACCGATCCGCAGCACCGCCTGCGCCATGTAGTAGATGATCAGGCCGGTAAGGAAGAACAGCTGGAAGAGTGCGAATACCACCGGCAGGTATTGCATGATCTTCTGCTGCGTAACCGACATCGTGGGACTCAGCGCCGCCCGGGCGGCGACCATGCGCTGCTGTGCGAAGTACAGCGCACCGAGCGCGACCACCATGCCGATGTAGATCATCCCCTTGCCCAAGCCGTCCGACATTGCCTCGATGGGGGTGATGCTGAGGTCGATCCCGAACGAGTTCATCTCGGTGCCGTGGGCGAGTGCCTGGAACATCTCGGAGTCGGTCGAGAGATAGCGGGGGAGGAACCCGACGGCGGTGTTGTCACCGCCCGCGGCGAGCACGGCACGGGCGATCGTGCGACTTCCCTCCGTTGGCGTGTACGTCAGCCCGTGCAGGACGCGGAACATGATGATGAACACCGGCATCTGTGCCAGCAGTGGCAGGCACGACGCCATCGGGTTGACCTTGTGCTCTTGGTAGAGCTTCATCATCTCTTCGTTGAGCTTCTGGCGGTCGTTGCGGTGCTCGCTCTGCAGGCGGCGCATCTCAGGCGCCAGGCGCTGCATCTCGAGCATGCCCTTCGTGCTCTTCAACGTCAGCGGCGTGATGAGCGCCATGACGACGAGGGCGATCAATGCGATGGCCACGCCGTAGCTGTTGGTGAGGCCGTAGAACCAGGCCAGGAGCGAGGCGGGAACCTCGAAGAATCCAGCGATCATGCGAGAACATCCTTGTCAGACAGGTCAGCCACACGAGACGAGGGGGCGAGGAGGCGGGCGGGAACGGGGTCGTATCCCGACGGTCCGAACGGGCGGCAGCGCACCAGGCGTCGCACCGTGAGCCAGACGCCGCGAGCGGTGCCGTGCACGGTCAACGCCTCGTGGGAGTACTGGGAGCAACTCGGCGTGAAGCGGCACGGTGACGGTCTGGCTTCCGTCGCACGCTGGTACCACTCGACCAGCCGCACCGCGCGGGGCCTCACGTCACGCCCCGGATCTGTGCAGCCCGGATCTGGGCAGCCCGGATCCGTTCGCACAAGGTCTGCACCTCGATCCTCAATTCCTCGAACGTACGTTTGGTCACGGGTGGTCGAGCGCCCAAGAGATAGAGGCCCGACGGCAGTTGCTCGGCGCTGATCAACATCCGCAGCCGGCGCCGCAACCGGTTGCGCACGACGGCCGAACCGACGCCGCGGCCGATGGCGAACGCCACGCGCGGTGGCGTCGAGTCGGGAAGAGGGAGGCAGGTGCACCACAAGGTCGCCGTTCTGACCCGCGAGCCGCGTCGGACGAGTTCGTCAAACGTCCGGCGCTCGCGGATGCTCCAGATCAAGCCGACAGGCGTTGCCGGCCCTTGGCGCGACGGGCCTTCAGGATGGAGCGGCCGGCGCGAGTGCGCATCCGAGCACGGAAGCCGTGCTTGCGGGCGCGCCTGCGGGTGTTCGGCTGATAGGTCCTCTTCACAACGTTCTCCTCGCCGTGCGAGCCTTCGCGACGGCTGTTTGCGACAACACGAGCTCGGCGGTTCGTCGAGGGACGAACGCCGATCGGTCAAGGCTAGGGTTTCGCGCGGGTCGCGCACAACCAGGGGGACAGGCGTTTGCGCTCTTTGCGGGCCCTGTTAGTGTCGCCGATTCACGATTCTTTCGGTACGGAGCCTTTTCCACATTGTGTGGACAAGCATGTGGACGACGTCAGTGGGCGGTCGGGGAGGTCCAACAGTGAGCGAGGCAGGCGAGATCTGGACTGCCGTCGCCCAACTCCTGCGAGCCCAGCTCAACGAAGCGGTCTGGTACTCGACGTTCCAGGACGTGGTACCGATCGACACCGAAGCGGACGTGCTGCGAGTGCGAGTGCCCAACTCCCTCGTGCGGGACAAGATTCACACCCGCTATCTGCCCCTGATCACGGGCGCGCTCGAAGAGATCGGTGCCGCCCATCGTCGCTTCGAGATCGAGGTCCGCTCCGAACAGACGATGCTCGACCTCGACTCCACGCTCGATCCGTCACTCGCCCGGCTCGCCCAGAGCGACGAGTTCGCGTCGTCGCGCCGCTTCGACACCATCGATCGCGCTGGTGTGCACCATGCCGCCCCGGCGTCGACCGAGCACGAACCGTCGGCGGGGCTGAACCCGCGTTACACGTTCGAGACGTTCGTCAAGGGATCGTCGAACCAGTTCGCCCTCGCCGCCTCGCTGCGCGTCGCCGAGGTACCCGGTCGCTCGTACAACCCGCTGTTCATCTACGGCGCTGCCGGCCTCGGCAAGACCCACCTGCTGCAGGCCATCGGCCACTACGTGCGGCTCAACTACCAGCACCACGTCGTGCGCTACATCTCCACCGAGAACTTCCTCAACGAGTTCATCGACGCCATCCGGCTCAGCTCTACCGCCGCGTTCAAGCGCCGCTACCGCGAGGTCGACGTGCTGCTCGTCGACGACATCCAGTTCATCGAGAACCGCGAGCGCGTGCAGGAGGAGTTCTTCCACACGTTCAACTCGCTGCACGGCGCGAACAAGCAGATCGTCATCTCCTGTGACCGCACCCCTGACGCCATGCAGACGCTGGAAGAGCGCCTGCGCGGCCGGTTCAAGTGGGGCCTGATCACCGACATCCAGCCGCCCGACCTCGAGACGCGCGTCGCGATCCTGCGCAACAAGGCCGAGCGCGACGCCGTCACGGTTCCCAACGAGACGCTCGAGTTCATCGCCGCCAACATCAGCTCGAACATTCGCGAGCTCGAAGGCGCGCTGATCCGTGTCACCGCGTTTTCCAGCCTCAACCACGTGTCGATCACCACCGAGCTCGCCGAGAAACTGCTGTCCGACCTGCTCGTCGACGCCAAGCCGAAGCAGCGCACCGATGCCGAGCTGCTCGAAGCGATGGCCGAGATCCTCGGCTTCTCCGTCGAGTCGCTACAGGGCAAGAGCCGTCAGCGCCCGCTCGTCACCTCCCGCCAGATCGCGATGTACGCCTTCCGCGATCTCACCGAGCTCAGCTATCCCGCCATCGCCCGCCTGTTCGGTGGCCGCGACCACACGACCGTCATTCACGCCGTCGACAAGGTGCAGCGGCTGATGCGCGAGCGCAAGCAGATCTACGACCAGGTCCACGAGCTGCTGACACAGCTGAAATCGGCGTGAGCGGTCGATGATCACCGGCGCCGACGACCGGTGTGGACGACACGGTGGACGGGCGGTGGACAGCGTCCGAACGAACAGTGGACAACCAGTGTTCGTCCACCGAACGACAGCGCTGCCATTCGCGCGCTGTGGACTGCTGGGGATGGAGCGCGCGGCTCGCCAGCACGCCTACGCTGGGCGGACGCGCTGTTGTCCCCAATCCACAGCACCTATTGCTACTACTAGTTCTTCATCAACACACCACAACGTGAAAGGCGCGCTGTGAAGTTCCGTTGCGAACGAGACACCCTTGCCGAAGCGCTTGTCACGGCGAGCCGGGCGGCGACGAGCCGCACCAGCACGCTGCCCGTCTTGGCAGGCCTGCGTCTCGACATCGAAGGCGACCGGTTGACCATCACCGGCACCGATCTCGAGCTGACCATCCGCCTTTCGCTCGAGGTCGGTGGCGACGCCGACGGTTCGAGCGTCGTTCCTGCCCGTCTCGTCACCGACATCGTCCGGGCGTTGCCGGCGGGGACGGTGACGGTGGAGTCCAATGACGACGATGTGACCATCCGGGCGGGACGGTCTGATTTCGCTGTCCGCCCCTTCTCGGTCGACGACTACCCGTCGCCCAGCGAGGCCGACGGAGAACCGGTCACGGTGTCGGCGTCGCTCCTGTCGTCGGCGCTGCGACAGGTGGTGCGGGCGGCGAGCACGGACGAGTCACGTCCCGTGTTGACCGGTGTCCTGCTCACGGCTGCTGACGACGGGCTGTGGGCCGTGGCCACCGACGGTTACCGGTTGGCTGTGCGCAACCTGGGTGATGCCGGCCTGCTGAGCGATGGGCGCTCGGTGCTCGTGCCGGCGCGCGCACTCAGCGAGGTGCAGCGCCTGCTGCCGAGCGACGGTGACGTCGAGGTGCGATTCGGCGAGCGTTCCGCCGAGTTCCGTGTCGCCACGACGCACCTGTCGACGCGCCTCATCGACGGTGACTTTCCGAACTACCGCAACCTGTTGCCGTCGACCCACCCGAACTCGCTGACGATCGGGCGCGAGGCGTTGCTCGAGGCCCTGCACCGGTTGCGCATCCTCGCCCAGGATTCCCGCGTCGTGCGCCTGTCGCTCGGTGGTGAGGTGGTCGAGTTGACCGTCGTCGCCCAGGACGTCGGCAACGCGTCGGAATCCATCGACGGCGCGTACGACGGCACCGAGATGGTCGTCGGGTTCAACCCGGACTTCCTCGCCGCCGGCGCCGACGCCCTCGACGGCGACGAGCTGACCGTGTCGCTCAACGACCCGAGCAAACCGGTCGTCCTCCGCGGCGTCGGCGACGAGGACTACCTGTACCTGTTGATGCCGGTACGCGTCTAAGTCGTGCTCACTCGCTCGTTCGCTTCGCTCACGATCGTGCTC
>JALZNU010000243.1 GCA_030857495.1 Actinomycetota bacterium
CGACGCGATCGTGGCCAGGCTCGACGACATCGGCAACGGTCAGCGGGTGATGTTGAAGCTCACCATCCCGAGCGAGGACGGCTTCTACGCAGGTCTCATCGCCGATCCGAGGGTCCTCCGGGTCGTTGCGCTCTCTGGCGGTTACCCGCGAGACGAGGCCAACGAGCGCCTCGCCCGCAACCCGGGCATGATCGCCAGCTTTTCGCGAGCGCTCACCGAGGGACTCACGGCACAGCAGTCCGACGACGAGTTCGACGCGCAGCTCGGCACGGCGATCGACAGCATCGTCGCCGCCTCGAAGACCTGAGTCGCAACCTCACGGGCTCGTCGTCCGCTGCGCTTCCCTCGGCCCGCGGGTCAGCCGGTTCGTCGGAGATCGTGAGCCGCTGTGGTGGTTCACGCGGCGGTGGTACTTGCGGTGCCGGGTGGTCCCGCTCGGGCACCTCGCCCGGCGTCGGCGGGCGGCCGGAGTCCGGGTGGTCGTGTCTGGCTGTGGATGGTGCCGTCGGGACGGGTGAACGTGAGGGTGCGGTGGCGTGGGTCGAGGTGCAGGCGCCAGCCGGCGTCGTGGACGAGGTGGTGGTGGCGGTGACAGAGCGCGGCACGAGGTTGTCGAGGTCGGTGAGCCCGTCGAGTTCCCAGAACCAGGTGTGGTGGACCTCACACCAGTCGAACGGTGTCGTGCAGCCGTCGATGGCGCAGGTGCGGTGGATCGCCCGTAGCGCGCGGCGTTGTTCGCGTGTCGCGGTGCGTTGGGTCCGTCCGACGTTGAGTGGGATCGTGCCGTCGGCGGTGACGACCACGGCGCGCAGCATCGCCTCACAACACAGACGTCGCACGGTGTCGATGCCGACCGGGGTGCCGTCGTGCAGTTCACAGACGGTGTCGTCGTGTTGCCCGAACAGCAGCGAGTGTTCGTCGACGAGCACGACGACTTCGGCGACACCGGGATGTGTCGCCATGTGACCATGGGTGACGAGTCGGGCGAGGGCGTGCGCGGCGAGGAACTCCCGATCCGAGCCCAACGCGTCATCGGGATCGTCGCCGGGGACCAGTGACCCGGGGTTGGCGTGGCGGAGGGTGTCGACGGCGGTGTCGATCGCGCCGAAGATGCGGGCGCCCATCTCGGGGTCGAACGATCCGTGCAACTGATAGTCACCGGCGCGGTCGATCCACTTGCGGACGCGCACCGCCCGTCGCCGGCGCAGATCGAGATCACGGCTCAGCTGGCGCTCCAGGCGGCGCTGCACGAAGCGGAGGTGCTCGGCGAGCTGATCGGGGGTGTGCGCCTTCGCGTAGGCGGTGATGTCGGCGTCGAGCGAGTCGAACGCCTGACGGACCGATTTGTCGATACGGCGGCGGGCGGTGGCGACGGCGTCGACATGATCCTCTGACACGACGGCTGCACCGAACGCTGCCGCCAACTCGGGCATCCGCACCAACAGGTCCGCATTGGCTGCCACACGCCGGGCGCGACCCGCAGGCATCGCACCAACACCCGACAGCAGATCGACCGCATCCTCACAGGTGCCCGTCGGGGCGAGCTCGGTGGCCCTGGCGGCGAGCGCCGTGTCGAGGCGAGCGACACGGGTGCGTGCACCACGCAACCGGTCGGTCACGGCGCGTACACCGTCGCCGTCGAGGTCGGCGACCTCGACACGGCGCAACAGATCGACGGCTGCATCGACCAGACCGCACGCTTGTTCGCCGTCCATGGAAATCACTCAACTTCACCGGTGTGACACCCACAACCCCTCCGGCGCTGACAGAACGAACGGAGCCGAAGTGTGACGCGAGGCGCGCCCGGCGCATGAACTCGGTGACCGCCCGGACCCGCCGAGTGGCACACCCCGTCTAGTGCGGATCACCGAACTGAACTGACCCGGCGGGTCGTCGCTGCCTACCGTGTGCGCCATGCCCGGATCGCTCCCGCTGCACACGGCGCGCCTCGTCGTGCGCATGATGCGTCCCGGCGACGCGGCTGCGCACACGGCGTACCGCAACGATCCTGACATCGCCCGCCACCAACTGTGGGAGCTCCCCTATGCGCTGGACGACGCCGTCTCCAAGCTGACCGAACAGCAGGGGCAGGACGATCTCATCGTCGGCGGTTGGACGACGATGGCGATCGAGCTCGACGGCGAAGTGCTCGGCGACATCGTCACGAACATCGACGAGACAGGCGGGACGGCGGAGATCGGCTTCACGCTGGCGAAGCAGCACCACGGCCACGGCTACGCCTCGGAGGCGGCCCGGGCGGTCACCGAGCAGTTGTTCCGCCGCATCGGTGTCGGCCGCGTGTACGGCGAGCTCGATCCGGTCAACGTCGCCTCCGCACGGGTACTCGAGTCGGCCGGTCTCATCCTCGAAGGTGTCACGAAGAAGTCGTTCCTTTGGCGTGGCGAGTGGACCGACAACATGTCATACGCCGCCACGCGCGACGAGTACGAGGACTGGATGGCACGCCCGACCGGTCCGCCATCGGAGGTCCGTCTCGTCGAGATCGAGTCGTCGACGGCGCACGGCTGGACGAAGCTCGCGGCGCACGGTTCGGAGTCCCGCTTCGTGGCCACCGTGGCGCAGTCGTTCACGGACGCGCTGTTCCCCGAGGTCGTCGACGGCGCACCGGTACAACCATGGTTGCGAGGCGTGCTGGCCGACGGCGAGCGAGCAGGCTTCGTGATGACGGCCGAAGTGACCGAACACCACACCGAGCCCTACCTGTGGCGGCTCCTCGTCGATCGGCGTCACCAGCGGCGCGGCATCGGTCGCCGCGTAGTCGAGCAGCTGATCGAGCGCTACCGGGCGGCGGGCCACCCGTCGCTGCTCGTCGGCTGGGTCGACGGACCGGGCAGTCCACGCCGCTTCTACGAGCAGCTCGGGTTCGTGCCGACCGGCGAGATCGTCGACGGCGAGATCGAAGCCCGCCTGCCGCTGTAGGTGTCCCGCCCACGCCTCGTCGGAGGTTTTCGCTGCATCCGAACGGCCCCGCGCGACGCAGTATCGCAACGCCGACGGCAACGAGGTCGGGTACCACGGCGCGCCCCTGTCGCTCGCTGTGTCACATGAGCGCAACTGGTGTGTCGCTGAAATAGGCGAGCAGCCATCGGAGTCGTCGCGTTCAGCGGACGCCCTGGGCTGCGTTCGAGTCGGAATGGTGGCTGTGCGACTGCAGCGGTTGCGGGTCAGGGCGGCTCGTCACGGCCGGTCGATGAGGCAGAGATCCGCGCGATCCTTGCCGATGCGGTCAGCGAGCCGAACGAGACCGAGACTCTGTTCACCGCACTGCTGGACCGCTTCGGTGACAGGCATCGGCCGGCGAAAATGCTAAGGTAAACTCATCGCGATTCCTATCGTCATCTTCGCTGTCATCATCCTCGCTGGCCTGGCCCTCGCCCTGAATGTCGGTGGCGTCGCAGCGCGCATGGATGCCAGCGACGAGTCGACCTCGGCGCCGAACGGTCGACCGAGGCCCAAACACCTGGCCCGCTATTTGGG
>JALZNU010000036.1 GCA_030857495.1 Actinomycetota bacterium
ACCCACATGCGCTGCAGTGTACGTGTGCCTCGATGCTCGCAGGGCTCGCTCAAGGCTTCGCCAGCAGATGGCGTGATCGATCGAGGTAGAGATTTGCCAGCGCCGGCATCGAGAACTGCTCGGCCCGCCTCGATCCCGCAGCGACGAGCCGGGCAGCCGTGGCCGGGTCGTCCAGCACGCGGCGCAGCGCGATCGCCAACGCCTCCACGTCGCCTGGCGGGCACAGCAGCGCGTCGACCTCGTTGGTCGCGACGTTGCCGTAGCCGTCGAGCGAGCTCGCCACGACCGGCGTGCCCGCTGCCATCGCCTCGACGAGCACGACACCGAACGACTCCCCGTGCAGCGACGGGGCACAGAACGCCGTGGCGCCGGCGAGCCGGGCCAACTTGTCGACCTCGCTGATGCGCCCGAGCCACTCGATCCGCCGGTCGTGGGCAAACGTCGCCTTGAGCGATGCCGTGTCGGGGCCGTCGCTGGCGACGTGGCAGCGGACGTCGGGACCGAGCAGTGCCATCGCCTCGAGCAGGACGGCGAGTCCCTTGCGCTCCTCGTGACGCCCGCAGAAGAAGACCGTCGGATGGGGGTTGACGATCGGTGACACGCTGCGGATGCGCTCGATCTCCACGGCGTTGAACACGATCTCGTACTCGCCGCCGAGATGCGATGCTGCCAGATCGGCAGCTTGTCCCGACACGGCGAGCTTCACGTCCAGGTTCTCGATGATCCTCATCAGCAGCGGCCGGAACACCCGGTAGCTGCTCGATCTCCCGGCGGCGTGGAACGTGGCGATGATGGGCGCCGGGTGCACGATGGACGTGGTCATCGAAGGTCCGGGCGCTAGCGGTTCGTGCACCCACAGCACGTCGAAGTCCTCGTCGCGCAGCGTACGGATTGTGCGCAGTGCGCACGGGGCATCGGGAGCGAGCGGGGCGATGGACCCGTTGGCGGAAGCCGGCAGGCTCTTTCCGAGCGGCGACACAAAGCTCGCCGGCGGCGGTCCGTCGCACGGCCCGAGGACACGCGTCTCCTCGCCCGCCGCGCGCACCGCACGGGCGAGACCCATCACCTGCGCCTGCACGCCGCCCGGTACGGACAGGCTGTACGGGCAGATCAGACCGATCCGCATGGTCCGCCGAGCGTCTCGACCGCGACGGCACCGACCTGGCCACTGCGCATCGTGCAACCGTAGCGATCGCCCGGCGCGGCTCAGCGCGTGCGGTCGCCCTCGCGGGCAAGGTCGCGGATCGCCATCGCTCGCCGGTGCGCCTCGGCGTCGGCAACGCGGCCGGCCAGGCCGAGCGCGGCGAGCAGCGCCTCGTTGCTCTCCTCGTTGTCGGGATCGAGCTCGACGAGCCGTGCCCGCCAGTGTGCTGACTCGTCGTTGTCGCCGGCCGTTGCAGCGCCTGCGGCCAGCATCGTCACGGCGTCGCGATACGTTCGCTCCACCTCCAGGCGGAAGGAGTGGCTCCAGTCGGCGTACGGGTCGTCGCTGAACGCCTCGTGCGAGCCCGCCCGCTCGACGACGGATCTGAGCATGTCGTGGGCTCCTGCGAGGTCGCCCGTGCGGCGCCGCTCACGAGCGGTGGCGACACCCCGCAGCAACTCTTCGGCATCGACCGTGACGACATCGAGATCGAGAGCGATCGCTTGACGGTCTCCGACCAGCGGGTCGTACTCGAGGAGGCGCGCGGGGTCGAGCGCGCCACGAACCATCGACAGCACGACCGACAGCCTCGACCGGCCCGTCGAGACGCTCGCCTCGGGCCAGAGCAGGTCGATCATCTGCTCGCGCGGGATCGAGCGACCCCGGTGGCAGATGAGGATCTTGAGCGCGTCGCGCGCCTTGCGCGAGGTCCACCGCGACGGCGCATCGGCGCCGGGTGCTCGCACCTCGAAGCGACCGAGCACCCTCACCGTCGCCTGCGCCGTCACGCGCGGTTCGACGGGGCGCGCGCCGGCCCGGGGCCCGAGCAGTTCCGTCGCGGTCGCAGCGACGCTCGACATCCCGAGCACCTGTGCCGCGTGCTGCACCTGAACCAGCAGCTCGTCGCGGTCACGTTCTTCGGCGGCGAGTTGCGCGAGACCGAGGCGAGCCCTCACCGCGAAGCCGGGTGCTCCGGCGCGGTCGGCCCACTCGACGGCGTCGCGAAAGCACGCAGCTGCGGCATCGAGGTCGCCGGCACCGCGATGTGCGAACGCGAGCGCGAGCACGACCGGCCCTCCCGGGACGTAAGCCCGCCCCCACATCACGAACTGGTCGCGGAACGGCTCGAGCTCCGCGGCCGCCCATCGCGCAGCGTCCTCGTCACCGACCCCGTCGGCGCACGTGGCCACGAGCGAGACGAGGCACAGCCAGAACAGCTCGTCGTTCGGCGCCGCTCTCGTGGCACGGACCACCGGTGGCAGCTCGTTTCGTGCCCGCTCGACGTCGCCGCCATCGAGCGCGATCAGCGGAGCGAGCGCACTGAGTCCGTGCCCGTCGAGACCCCCGGCGAAACCGGGGTGCTCGTCGGCGATCGCGACGAGGTCCCCAGCGAGGTCGTCGAGGCGACCCTGCTCGCGGCGGACGGCGAACAGCAGCCCGGCGTAGACCCGGTACGCCATCGCCGGATAGAGGTTGACGACGAGCGAGAGGGACTGCCGCGCCACCAACACGGCCTCGTCGAACCGTCCCTGCACGTACAGCAGGCTGGCCTTGGCCATCGTGACCCTCCACCGCCAGTACATCGAAGGACTGCGATCGGCGAGCACCGCCCACGACTCGATGGCGGTTCCCACGGCATCGAACTCGCCCCGCTCGAAGGCGAGGCTCGTGTCCCAGTATGCGCGCTCGAGACGATCCTGCAGCCGCCCCGACGGGTTGGCGCCGACCCCGTCGGCGAACCATGCCTGACGCTCGGCGAAGTGCGTCGGTCCGCTCATGACGTTGAGCTCGGCGAGCGCCAGCGCGGCGCGGGCACGCTCGGTCGGATGGTGTCGAATCATCTCACGGAGCTCGGTGATCACCCGCCGTGCGCCCGTCGCGTCGTCGGGCTGTCCCGTGATCGAGGGCATTCCCATCACTGACGCCAGCTGGCCGAGCAGCTCGGCACGCAGGTCGGACGGGGCTCTGTTGTCCGGATGAACCAGCGCTTCGCGCAGGAGATCGGCGCCATCCATCGTCTGGCCAGGGTCGAAGACCTGTGCACGAGCGAGCGCCGCCTCGGCAAGGAGCTGAGCCGAACCGAGCCGGCGGGCCAGCCCGGCGAGCTCGTGCGCCGTCGCAACGGCCTCCTCCGCCAACCCTGTGGCGAGGTGATCGTTGACGACCTCGGTGAGTGCCTCGGCCTCTCGTTCCGGCGACCCGGCCGCTCTCCAGTAGCGAGCTGCCAGGTCGCCGAGCTGCGCGGCGTCGCCATGGGCGCGCACGCGCCGGGCGTCGGCGACCGCGCGGCGTAGCCATGCGGCCACCTCACCTGGCTCGACGACATCGCCTGCCTCGGCGAGGTGCATCGCCACCAGGGTCGACCGCGAGACGTCGGGGACGAGCGGCGACGCCGTGACGTCGATCGTCCTCGCCATCCGCAGCTGGCGCTGATCGCGCAGACCTGCGTCCATGTCGTCGCGCAGCACCTCGGCGACGAGGCGGTGACCAAACCGATAGCGGATGCCTTCGTCGTCGACGAGGCCGTGCCTCACCGGTTCGGCGAGGCGAGAGCGCACGATCTCGATGGGAACGTCGAGGACTGCGCCGACCACGTCGGCGTCGAACAGCTTTCCCTGCAGCGCCCCGACGGCGAGCACGTCGCGGGCATCGACCGGGAGCCCGTCCAGACGGTGGCGGACGACGTCGCGCAGGTCCTGGCGCATCGACAGCTCAGGATCGATGCCCGTGGCGACGGCCAGGTCGAGTACTCCTGCGACGTGCAACGCATTGCCACCCGCTCGATCGACGAACGTTGCGACGAGCCCGCGCCGGGCGTCGGCCGCCGCCGCATCGGCGGGACCGAGAGCGCCGGCGACGAGCAACTCGATGTCGCTCTCGTCGAGTCCGGTGAGATCGAGACGCCGTGCCGCGCCGCAGATCTTGGCGATCGCTGCGCCGCGTCCGGGTTCTTCGCCGAGGTCATCGAGATCCATCGTCGCTGCGACGAGCAGGGGCATCTCGTCGCGACCGCTGCACAGCTGTCCGAGCAGCTCGAGCGAGCCGAGGTCGGCGTTGTGCAGATCATCGAGCACGACGACGCGTGTCGCCGACCCCTGGCGACTCAGCGACTCGACGAGGCCGTCGATCATCGTGAACGGATCGTCAGGTCGGCGTTCGAGCACCGCCGCGCCCGTGTCGTCCTCGCCCATCGCACGCATCACCTGGATCCACGGCCAGAACGGCGGACTGCGGCCGAACTCCCGGCAGTTCCCCCAGTGGACCGCGACACCGATCTCGCCGATCCGCTCTGCGAACCGGCGGACGAGCGCCGTCTTGCCGACACCCGACGAACCTGTCACGACCACGCAGACGAACTGCCCGAGGTGCGCGGCCGAGAGGGCGTCGTCCAGCGCCGCTGACTCCTCGATCCTCCCGACAAACGGGATCGGTCCGTTCCGCGGATGCGGCACGGATCGATCGTATTCTCGCGCCGGGCGCCGACCACTGTTCGTGCGCGCGAGCCTCGCAAAGGACGCCGAGTAATCCGGCGTCCTTTGCGAGTGTCCCGCTCCGTCAGCTCCGCCCTTGCTGACATCCGAGATCCAACCACACGACCCTTCAAGAAACCTTCATGTCCTGGTCGTACTACGATCGCTGTCCGGCGCCACCGCTGCCGCTGCGTTGGCAGGACCGTTCGAGGGTTACATTGCGCACGCCGACCGAGGCCGGCCGCGCGGTCGCGGGTACGGCCCGATCGGTCCGGTCGCCGACGAGCGCGACGGCGTCGTGCACCTTGACCTCCCCGCCGGGTTCAACTACCGCAGCTTCCACCCTCGTGGCACGGTGCTCGACGACGGTTCGGTCCTCCCCGGCCGCCACGACGGCATGGCGACGTTCCGCGGTCGAAACGGAACCACGGTGATCGTGCGCAACCACGAGATCAACGGCAACACGGGCGTGCCCGGTGGTGATCCGGTCCTCGGTGATCCGGCCGACGGCTACGACCCGCTGGCGAAGGGCGGCACCGTGACCGTCATCGTCGACGGGCACGGCAACGTGCACCGTTCATGAGTCTCGTTGAGCGGCACCCAGATGAACTGCGCCGGCGGCCCGACGCAGTGGGGCACGTGGTTGTCGTGTGAGGAGACCATCAACGGCGGCGACGTCGGTCCTGACTTCACCGGTGTCCCCAACACCGGGCTGCGCAAGCACGGGTACGTCTTCGAGGTGCCCTCATGGGGTATCTCGAGCGCCGAGCCGCTGACGTCGGCCGGCCGGTTCGCACACGAGGCCGCCGTCGCCGATCCCGACGGTTCGGCCGTGTACCTGACGGAGGACAACTTCAACTTCCCGTCCGGCTTCTACCGCTTCTTGCCACGGCACCGCCGCCGTCACGGCCGGCTCCGCGACGAAGGGCGCCTGCAGATGCTGAAGGTGCGCGGCGCCACCAACGCCGAGCTGCACCTCGGTCAGCCGCAGGGTGCGTCGTACCGAGTCGAGTGGGTCGACATCGACGATCCGGACCCGACGTTCCCGGCGGGGACCGACAACAACACGGCCATCTCGGCCGTCGGCGAGCAGGGCAGGTCGCAGGGTGCCGCACTCTTCAGCCGTCTCGAAGGTGCCGTGTGGTCACAGGGCCGGGTGTACTTCACGTCGACCCAGGGCGGCGCCGCTGCGGACCCCGTGGCGGCGGGCTTCGGCACCGGCCGTGGACAGGTCTGGAGCTACCACCCCGGTCGTGAACGTCTCGAGCTCGTCTACGAGTCGCCCGCCTCTTCCGAGCTCGACCTGCCCGACAACATCGAGGTGTCCCGGCGTGGTTCGCTGGTGCTGTGCGAGGACGGCGGTGGCGACAACTTCGTCCGTGGTCTGACGCGCCAAGGCGAGCTGTTCACGTTCGCGCGCAACGCCGACGCGACCCAGGTCGGCCAGGAGTTCGCAGGCGCACGGTTCAGCCCCGACGGTCAGACGATGTTCGTCAACATCCAGTCCAGCTCGGGTTACTCGGTGGCGATCTGGGGGCCGTGGCACCGCGGACAGTTCTGACCAGGTCGTGGCGTCGCGTCGCGCTGGTCGCGGCCCTGCTCGGCGCCGGCTGTGCTGACGACACCACATCGTCGAGCTCCGATACATCCACCGCCTCGACGTCGATGACCTCGATGACAGCCGCACCGACCACCACGACGGTCGCGCCGACGCGGGGTGTCTGCGAGTCGTTGCGCTCCGACGATCTCGTCGCCTGGTTCGGCTGGCCCGTGCGAGGCGACGTTCGCGTCGACGCCCCGTCGCGGTGCCGGCTCAGCCTGCGGGACCGCCAGCGCGTGACGATTTCTTCGGGAACCGAGACCGACCTCGCCGCTCGGTTCGAGGAGTTCGCTGCGTCCGGTGCACCACTGTCGGAGTTCCGGCCGGGCCAGCCCGCGACGAACGTCGTCAGCTACGGCACGGGGCACACCATCGCGGTGGCCACGACACCGACCTCGGAGATTGTCGTGATCGACGTGCGTGCGCCCGAAGGCGCCGTGCCCTCGCTGCCCCGAGCCGGCACGGCGGAGTTCCTCGCCGAGCGCATGAGCACGGTCGGCATCGACGAACGGGCGGCCTCGCTCTCGCAGCTGAACGGTGGCGTCACCGATGCCTGCTGGAACCTCGCCGCCACGGCCGGCGGTCGCGTCGGTGGTGGCGGCGATGCCGTCGTCGAACTGGTCCCCGTGGGTCTCGATCTGCGCCGAGGGGTTCGCGCACGTGAAGAGATCGCGATCGGGCGTGGTCTCGTCGGCACGGTGAGCTTCGGCGTGACCGAGCCCGACCGGTGTCGCGGTGCGGACGACGGTCAGCCGCTCGGCACGTCGTCGTGGCCGCTGATCGCAGGGCGAGCCCGCGCCCGCGTCCGCCCGTCGGCGTCACCGGACGGCTGCCTCGACGTGACGCTCGAGTTGTCGGGACTCGTCGTCGAGCGCCCCGACGACGGCCGGGTCCCGCTCCCCGACGTAGAGGTGCGCAACCGCTCGTTCGGCAGCGGGATCCTCGACGGCTGTGTCTTCCCGCGGCAGGCCTGAACCCCGCCGCCCGCCGCCGCAGGGGTACGATCGGGTGCGTGGACTGGCTGTTCGACGAGCCGGCGGTCGTGCTGGTGTTGGTCGCACTCGCCGCGATCCTGCTCGTGATCGAGGTCGCGCTGCCGACGCTCGGCATCGCCGGCACACTCGGGTTCGTGGCCGCCGCCGGTGCCGTCGTCGCCGTGGCGCGCGACGACATGACGTGGTGGCCGCTCGTCGGTCCGGCCGCCGCGGTGCTCGTCTGGGCGGTGCTGATCGCCGCCCGTATGAGTTCGCCGGTGACGGAGGTGGTCGCTGCGGCGTCGTTCGCACTCGGCGGTGTCGGATTCGGACTCGCCAATGACGACATCGCCAGCATCGTCGTCGCCGTCATCACGACGGCCGGCCTTGCGCTGGGGTTCCCACGCGCCCAGCGCGCCGCCAACCGGCTCCTCGACCGGCCGTCGGTCGTCGGCATGGAGGGTCTTGTCGGGCGGGCGGCGACGGTCGACCGATGGCAGGGCGACGTCCACGTCGTGCTCCTCGACGGCTCCCGCTGGAACGCCGAGACCGAAGCGCCCGTCGAGCTACGGGTCGGCGACGAGGTCGAGGTCGTCGGGTTCCACGGCAGCACCGTCGCCATCCGTCCCGCCACCGTTCGACCCCCCACCGGCCCCCCGGTCTCGCCCGCATCCTGAACCTGGAGTCCTCATGCCCGCTGTCGCCGCCGTCGCCCTCGTCCTGCTCGGCATCGCCGTCATCCTGTTCGCCTCGTCGGTCAAGATCGTGCAGGAGTACGAGCGTGGCGTGATCTTCCGCCTCGGACGCTCCCAGGGTGCGAAGGGACCGGGTGTCTTCTTCGTGATCCCGATCATCGACAGGATCGTGCGAACGAACTTGCAGGTCATCGCCGCACCGGTCGCATCACAGGGAGTGATCACCCGCGACAACGTGACGTGTGTCGTCGACGCCGTCGCCTACTTCCAGGTCGTCGATCCTGCTGCGTCGGTGATCAACGTGCAGAACTGGTACGGCGCCTCGCAGCTCGTGGCGCAGACGACGCTGCGATCCATCGTCGGACGTCACGAGCTGGATCAGTTGCTGTCCGAGCGCGATCGCATCGACGCCGAGCTGCAGCTGGCGCTCGACGCCCAGACCGAATCGTGGGGTGTCAAGGTGCACCGCGTCGAGATCCGTGACGTCGGTCTTCCCGAGCAGATGCAGCGGGCGATGGCCCGCCAGGCGGAGGCCGAGCGCGAGCGGCGAGCGAAGGTGATCGCCGCCCAGGGCGAGCTCGAGGCATCGGAAAAGCTGGCCCAGGCTGCCCTCGTCATCGCCACCGCACCGGGCGCCCTGCAGCTGCGTCAGTTGCAGACGATGGTGGAGATCTCCGCCGAGAACAACTCGACGATCGTGTTCCCGATCCCGATGGAGTTGCTCGAGGCCATCACCACCAGAGGTCTCCCGACCCCCGCGCCGACGTCGTCCACTCCGGACCCGCCACCCCCGCCGACCGACTGATCAGGGTCCGTCGGCGGTTGTGTCGGCGTTTCCCCCGCGCCGCGTGTTTTCGCTGACTGTGAGGATGTCGGAGCGGTTCGGTGTTTTCGTGTGCTGGGCTCGATCCGAGCGAGCTACCGCGCGCGCTCGACGACAGCACTCAATCTGTGACGCCGGTTCGCGAGGAAGAGCGTCGACTACTTCCCGTCGAAGAAGTTGTCGTGCGCCTGGATGTCCTCGGGCAAATCCCACAGGTCGACCACCTTCCCGTCGCAAAGGCGGAGGACGTGCACCTCGTCCAACGCGATCGACGCGCCATCGGGACGGCTCGCCGTCTCATGGAGGACCACCGCGGCGTGGTCGTCGTCGGCGTAGATGCCCCTGACGTCGAGCGCCTGCGTGCCCGCGGTGAGCTCGAAGTTCTTGATGAGCGCTGCGGTAATGGCCTCGCGGCCCGTGTGGTCACCGCTGTTGGGGCCGTCGCCACCGAAGTGGAACACGCAGTCGTCGGCCAGGTCGGCCAACGCCCCGTCGAGATCGCCCTTGGCGAACGACTCGTAGGCGTTGCGGACAATGGCGACGTTTGGATGCTCGGACATGTCAGTTACTCCTTCTCAGGTCGACCCCCCGCCGACCACGTCACGACATTAGATGCTGACATCGTCCAGCGCTCGTCGATCCTCTGCGGATGTCGCGCACCGATTGCCAGATCGGGAGTGCCGTCGTCCACCCCGTTTCCCGGGCCGGACCGCACCGATCGACGGCTCGGTGCCGACTGCAAGCCCTGGTAACCGATGGGTCAGCGGTTTCACCCCTTCGTCCGTCGGGCGACCGTCTTGAGGTCACCGCCGAGGCGAGCGAGGAGCTGACGACACTCGATCGGCTCGGAGCAGATATCAAGGAGCTCGTCTCGATCGACAGGCATTATCTGGCGCTCCGCCGCTTAGCCAGCGATCGGCAGCGCAGGGGGATCAGCACGCAAACGACCCCCCCCCTGTTGGGGGACAGGAGGGTCGGAGCAAATGGCTGCTCTATTTGCGCCGCCACCTGGACGGCGGTCGGTTCGGGTTCTAGTCGGTTGGTTCTTTGGTGCCGGCCTTGGCGAGGCCGCGCGAGATGGCGTAACCGACCGCAAGGAAGGTCGCGTAACGCCACCCGTCATCGCGGGTGATGCTGTCGCCACCGTCGCTGTACGCGGCAAGCAGCACGGCAACGACGCCAAGAATGATGAACCAGAACTCACTCGTACGAAAGAACGTCTTCGTCTCGGTGTAGTCCGGT